>NZ_JBMBTE010000067.1:0-28973 GCF_048897285.1 Rhodococcus sp. O3 | reverse complement strand
TGAGTCGTTTCCGGGCACATCTGTTCCTGTTTCTCCCGGTCACCGTTTCGACTCGAAACGGTCATCACACCGAGATCGAACGGGTTGCGCCGGTGTCGGTATGAGAACGTTCCGAGCATGACCGACGCTTCCGGCCGTCCCGCCGCGCCCTCTGAGCAGACGGCGCTGCGGTCGACGATCGTCGCCGCCGTCCTGCTCGACGCCTCCCCCGACTGGGATCGGGTCGGCGAGATGCTCTCGGGTGGAACCCCCGAAACTCCGGCGTTCCGGCACCGCGTTCTCGACGTACCGTTCGGTCTGGCGCCGCCGCGATGGGCGGGCGAACACGACTCGGACCTGCCGTGGCAGCTCGATCGGGTGGCCCTGCCCGCGCCCGCGACCTTCGACGACGTTCTCGACTACGCCCGCACGACCTCCGCCGCCGCGGTCCCGGAACATCCCGGGTGGGAACTGACGCTGGTCGAGGGGTTGCTCGGTGGCCAGTCCGCCCTGCTGATCCGCATTCATCACGCGTACGCCGACGGCGCCGACGGCACCCACATCACCGCCCGCATCGTCGACCTCGAACGGCACGGTCGCGAACGCCCGGAACCCGGGCCGGAAACGACCACCGCGGAGGACGCGGCCGATCGGGCGGCCGGCTCGTTCGGTTCCCTCGTCGAGTCGATCGGCGGACTGGTGCAGTCGCTGGCGGCGCCGCTGCGGTGGTTCACGTCGTCCGCCGAACCTGCCAGAACCGGCGACCGCCGCCTGCACGTGGTCGACGTACCGCTCGCCGAGCTGCGGGCGGCCGCCGAACGCGCGGGCAGCACCCTGGACAGCGCGTTCCTCGCGGCGGTGCTGCTCGGGCTGGCCGACTACCGGTTCCGCTGCGGTATCGACGTCGACGAGCTGAGCCTGGCGATGCCGCTGGCCCCCGACAACGGTGGTACAGGGAACGGCGGTGCCGGGATCAGCCTGGCCCGCGCCGACCTGCCGGTCCCCGCCGACGATCCGGCGCTGCTCATGCGACTGCTCGACGAGTACTCCGGGCCCGCCACCGAACCCGGCCGGCACCTCGCGCCCCCACCGAACCTGCTGCCGGCGGTGGTCGACGACCCGCTCGACCACGACGACGTGTTCGCGTGCACGGTGCCGGGATCGCACGTGCCCCTGTACGTGGCGGGCGCGAAGATCGAGAAGTACTACGGCTTCGGGCCGACGCTCGGTTCGGCGTTCAACGCAACCCTGATGTCGTACCTGGACAGCTGCTGTCTCGGGTTCACGATCGACACCGACGCGGTGCGCGATGCCGAGATGTTCGACGACTGCATCCGCGCCGGTCTGCTCGCAGTCCTCGAGAGCTGACCGTCGGTAGGCTGGGCGTCGTACATGCACGCACAGTCGGAAGGCGCATCGCCGTGGAACTCCTGCTCATCGTCCTTGCCGTCGGCGCGGTCGTGTACTTCGTGTCGCGGAGCCAGAAGAAATCGTCCGGCCACAGCGCGCTCCGCCTCGACGACGCGAAGGCGGACGCCCGTCAGGCGATCGAGCGTCTCGGCGGTCAGATCTACAACCTGACCGGGACCGACGACGCCTCGAAACAGGCGCTCGCGGACGCGTCCGAACGCTACAACGCTGCCGGCTCGCAGATCGAGCAGGCGCAGACCCCCGCGCAGGCGCGCCTCGCCAAGCAGAGCGCTCTCGAAGGGCTGTACTACATCCGGGCGGCCCGCATCGCGATGGGTATGGATCCCGGACCGGAGATCCCGCCGCTCGACGGCCAGAAGTCGGCCGGCGCCGTCACCGAGGAACGGCAGATCGAGTTCGAGGGCCGGCAGGTGGCCGCCTCCCCGTCCCCGTCGCCGCGGACCCCGAACTACTACCCCGGCGGCCGGGTCGCGGGCCGTCCGGTGCCGGCGGGCTGGTACTCGGAACCGTGGTGGAAGCCGGCGCTGGTCGCGGGCGCATGGGGCGTCGGCTCGATGCTGCTGTTCTCGGCGATGTTCTCGGGCATGGCCGGGGTGCCCTACGACGCGCAGGCGTTCGAGAGCGGTGCCGGCGACGGCACCGCGGACGCCGGTGACATGGGCGGCGGTGAGGACTTCGGCGGAGACGATTTCGGCGGGGGCGACGACTTCGGTGGCGGCGACGTCGGCGGCGACTCCGGCGGGTTCGACTTCGGCGGCGGCGACTCCGGCGGATTCGACTTCGGGGGCGGGTTCGACTTCTGACCTGCGTACCGGGATCGTCGATCCTGTCCACGTAGACCCCCGTTCCGGGCAGCGGCCGCCGTTCGGGGACTTCCGACCGGAACGGCCGGGATCGTGGACTCTGGCCGCGACGCCCGCGAATGTGGGATCGTCCGAACATGGGCACCGCAGGACGGCGCATGGCGCAGACCGATTTCCTGACGTGGAGCATGGAACAGGACCCCGCGCTGCGCTCGACGATCGTCGCCGTCATCACACTCGATTCGTCCCCCGACTGGGACCGCGTCGTCGAGATGATGGACCGCGGCACCCGGGACGTCCCGCACTTCCGGCACCGGGTCGTGTCCGTCCCGTTCGGTCTGGGCGCGCCGCGCTGGGTCGCGGACCCGGACTTCGACCTGTCCTGGCATCTGCGGCACACCGCGCTGCCGTCCCCCGGCACGATCGACGACGTCCTGGAACTCGCCCGCATCGCGGCCATGACGGCGTTCGACCGCGCCCGGCCCCTGTGGGAGCTGACCGTGGTCGACGGTCTCGCCGACGGACGCGCAGCGATTCTGCTCAAGGTGCATCACGCGCTCACCGACGGGCTCGGTGGTATGCAGATCACCGCGCACATCGTCGATTTCACGCGGGAGGGCACCCCGCGGCCGGAACCGCCCGCTCCCCCGGAGCCCGAGCGCCTCGGCTCGTGGGACCTCGTGACCGAACTGCTCGAGGATTACGGGTTCCAGGCCCGCGACATTGTCGGCCGGGGACTGCGGTCGGTGTGGCCCGCGACCCGCGCGGTGGTCACCGATCCGGTCGGAGCCGCGCGCGGTGTGCTCGGCACGGTGTCGTCGGTGGCCCGTTATCTGCGGCCGATCACGACGACCGCGTCGCCGGTGATGACCGAACGCGCGCTGGGCAGGACGCTCTTCTCGTTCGATGTCCCGCTCGAGGGGCTGCGCACGGCGGGGCACCGCGCCGGCTGCACCGTCAACAGCGCCTTCCTCACCGCGCTGGTCGTCGGCCTGCACCATTACCACCGGGCGCACGACGCCGACGTCGAGTCGCTGCGGGTGACGATGCCGCTGAGCGTGCGCCGACCTGACGACGAGATGGGCGGCAACCGCATCAACCTGGCACGATTCGCGCTTCCGGTACACGGCGGCGACGTCGACGACCTCATGCGGGAGATCGAGTCGATCGTCCGTGCGTGGCGGGCGGAACCGGCGCTCGATATGGGCGAGGTGCTCGCCGCGCCCCTGAACATGTTGCCGCCGGCGGTGGTCGGCAGCATGCTCGAGCACGTCGACTTCCTGGCCTCGAACGTTCCGGGATCCCCGGTCCCCCTGTATGTGGCCGGTGCCCGGGCCGACCGGTACTACGCCTTCGGGCCGACACTCGGGTCGGCGTTCAACGTGACGATGGTGTCGTACCTCGGCACGTGCTGCCTGGGCTTCACGCTCGATGTCGGGGCGGTGCCGGACCGGAAGGTGTTCGAGGATTGCATCCGCACCGGGTTCCGGGATGTCCTCGGCGAAGAGTCGGACGAATCCGTGTCTTGACGATCAGGCGGGGTCGTGACGATCAGGCGGGCTGGCAGCTCGGGCACCAGAACAGGTTGCGCGCCTGCATGACCGAGTGCAGGACGGGAGTGCCGCACACGCGGCAGGGGTCGCCGGCGCGGCGGTAGACGTAGGTGCGGGGCCGGTCCTTGGCGTAGGCCGGTGCACCGTGATCGTGTTCGGGCCGCACGACGTGCATCCGGCCACGTTCCATCCCGATCTGCATGAGTTCGACCAGGTCCGTCCACATCGCGTCGAATTCGCTGCGCGCCAGGTTCTTTCCAGGTCGTTCCGGGTTGATTCCGTGACGGAACAGCACTTCGGCCCGATACACGTTGCCGACCCCGGCGATCACCGCCTGGTTCATGAGTAGTGATCCGATTGCGGTGCGGGACTTGGATATCCGCGCCCAGGCCAGGTCCGGGTCGGCGTCGGCGCGCAGCGGGTCGGGCCCGAGCCGGGCCTCGATGGCGTCGACCTCGTCGGGTGTGAGCACATCGCACGCCGCGGGGCCGCGCAGGTCGCTGCCGTGCTCGACCCCGATCATCCGCATGCGCACCTGGCCGACCGGCGGGCCGAGGGGCAGCGCGGATTCGGTGAACTCGCCGTAGATGCCGAGGTGCACGTGCACCACGGCGCCGGTCTCGTAGTGATGGAACAGGTGCTTGCCCCACGCTTCGGCGTGAGTGAGCACCCGCCCGTCGACCAGAGCCGCACCGTCCGAGAATCGCCCCTGCGGGCTCGAGACCCGCACCGCCGCACCGGCGTAGTGCCGCTGGTGCAGGCGGGCGAGCCTGTGGAGTATGTGTCCCTCGGGCACCGGGCCCCCGGACTACGCGCCGGGTACGGCGGGAGCGACGCCGGTCTTCTCGTACTCGGCGAGGATGTCGATGCGACGCTGGTGCCGCTCCTCGTTCGACCACGCGGTCGCCAGGAACGCGTCGACGATCGCGAGGGTCTCCTCGAGAGTGTGCATGCGACCACCGATGCCGATGAGCTGCGCGTTGTTGTGCTCGCGGGCAAGCTTGGCGGTCTCGACGCTCCACGCGAGGGCGCAGCGGGCGCCGGGCACCTTGTTCGCGGCGATCTGCTCGCCGTTGCCGCTGCCTCCGAGGACGATGCCGAGGCTGCCCTCGTCGGCGACGGTGCGGCGGGCCGCCTCGATGCAGAACGCGGGGTAGTCGTCCTGGGCGTCGTATTCGTGTGCGCCGCAGTCGACGGCTTCGTGACCGTTGGCGGTCAGGTGTTCGATGATCTGGTTCTTACGTTCGAAGCCGGCGTGGTCGGCACCCAGGTAAACGCGCATGAGTCAAGAGTCTAACGAGCCCGATGCGGTGCCGACGATCGGCAGGGAGCACCGCGTATGAACAGCCACAGAGCACCGGGTATGCGGGAGGCCGGCAGCAACCCGACGGATTGCACGAATCCTCGGAATTGTCTGCCGGCCTGCCGGATCCAGGGCATGTCTCCCAATCCCCGTTTCGGAGACACGCCCTACTCGAAGCTCGGACCTTCGGTCCGGGTGCGCTTGAGTTCGAAGAAGTGCGGGTAGCTCGCGAGCGCGACCACGCCGTCCCACACCTTCCCGGCTTCCTCGCCGCGCGGGATCTTCGAGAGCACCGGGCCGAAGAACGCGACCCCGTTGACGTGGATCGTGGGGGTCCCCACATCCGGGCCCACCGCGTCCATGCCGGCGGCGTGGCTCGCGCGCAGCGCCTCGTCGTAGGCGTCGGTGTCTGCGGCACTCGCCAGTTCCGGGTCCAGGCCCAGGTCGGCGAGCGCCTTGGCGATCACGGCGGGGAAGTCGTCGTTGCCCTCGTTGTGGATCTGCGTGCCCAGCGCGGTGTACAGCGGGGCCAGGATCTCGTCGCCGTACTTCTGGGCGGCGGCGATCGCCACGCGTACCGGACCCCACGCCTTCTTCATCTTCTCGGCGTACTCGGCGGGCAGGTCGCGTCCCTCGTTGAGGACCGCGAGGCTCATGACGTGGAAGCGCGCTTCGATGTCACGCACCTTGGCGACCTCGAGGATCCATCGCGAGGTGATCCAGCACCAGGGGCAGAGCGGGTCGAACCAGAAGTCGGCAGTGTCCTTGGCGATCGCTTCGCTCACGGAGTCCTTGGCGATCGCTTCGCTCACGGAGTCCTTGGTGGTCGCTTCGCTCACGGAATTCTCCTCAGATGTCGTGTCGTCGACACGTCGACGACAACCGATGCTGTCGACAGCACAACGCTGCGGCAAGCCGGATTCTTCCCGAACCGCACCGGCGCCCGCGCAGCACACCGTACGGTCGAATCGAACCGCACGACTCGTGACACGGGAGACTGCGATGCCCAGCGAAGAAACGTTCGTGATCGTCGGCGGCGGACTGGCCGGCGCCAAGACCGCCGAGGAACTGCGCGCCCGCGATTTTCCCGGGCACATCGTGCTGCTCGGCACCGAGGAGCATCTGCCCTACGAGCGACCGCCGCTGTCGAAGGAGTATTTCGCCGGCAACAAGCGGTTGCTGGACTTCACCGTCCAGCGCGGCGACTGGTATCGCGACCACCGGATCGAGTTGCGCCTGGGCACCACCGCCACGGCGCTGGATCCGGCCGCGCACACGGTGACGCTGCCGGACGACTCGACGCTGCACTACGACAAGCTGGCGCTCGCGACCGGCTCGCGGCCCCGGATGATCCCCCTGCCGGGCGCCGACGCGTCGGGGGTACACGTGCTGCGCACCGTCGACGACGCGGACGCGCTGCTGTCGGTGGTGCGGGCGGACGGGGCCCGCCTGGTGATCGTCGGTGCCGGCTGGATCGGGCTCGAGGTCGCCGCGAACGCCCGCGGGCACGGCGCCGAGGTGACGGTGCTCGAGACGGCCGCACAACCGTTGCAGGCCGCTCTGGGCCCCGAGATCGGTGCCGTGTTCGCGGACCTGCACCGCGCGCACGACGTCGACCTGCGGTTGCAGACGTCGGTCGAGGAGATCGTCGTCGAATCGGGCCGGGCCACCGGGGTGCGCCTCGGCGACGGCAGTGTCGTCCCCGCCGACGCGGTGCTGCTCGCCGTCGGCGCGGTGCCGAACATCGAGATCGCGCGGGAGGCGGGGCTCGCCGTCGACGGCGGGGTCCTCGTCGACAGCGCGCTGACCACCAGCGATCCGGACATCGTCGCGGTCGGCGACATCGCCGAGGCCGAGCATCCGGTGCTCGGCGGCCGGATCCGCGTCGAGCACTGGGCGAATGCGCTGAACCAGCCGGCGGTCGCGGCGGCGACGATGCTGGGCCGGCCGGCGTCCTACGAGCGGCTCCCCTACTTCTTCACCGATCAGTACGACCTGGGCATGGAGTACGTGGGGCACGCGCCGCGCGATGCGACGGTCGTGACCCGCGGCGACGTCGCGGGCCTGCAGTTCCTGGCGTTCTGGCTCGACTCCGACGACCGGGTACGGGCGGGGATGAACGTCAACATCTGGGATGCCGGCGACGAGATCCGCGCGCTGCTGGGCTCCGGCACCGCCGTGGACCGGGCGAGGCTCGCCGATCCGGGTGTGGCACTGGCCGATCTCACGGGGTGAGCTTCGCCGCCCGCAGCGGGTCCGACGGGTTCACGGCCCCCGCACGTGATGGGATTGGTCCGTCGCAACCCGTCGTGTAGAAGGAGATCTTCGTGGCACCACCGAATCTGACCCGTGAGCAGGCTGCTGAACGGGCCGCGATCCTGTCGGTCGACAACTACCGCATCGAACTCGATCTCACCGACGGCGCGGGCGCACCCGGCACCACCACGTTCCGTTCGATCACGACGGTCACGTTCGGCGCCACCGAGGGTGCGTCGACGTTCATCGACCTGATCGCGCAGAAGGTGAACTCGGCGACGCTCAACGGCTCCTCCCTCGACGTGTCGGGCTACACCGAGGACACCGGTCTCGCGCTGACCGGACTGTCCGAACGCAACGAACTCGTCGTCGACGCGGACTGCCTGTACACGAACACCGGTGAGGGCCTGCATCGATTCGTCGATCCCACCGACGGTGCGGTGTACCTGTACTCGCAGTTCGAGACGGCCGACGCCAAGCGCATGTTCGCGTGCTTCGACCAGCCGGACCTGAAGGCCACGTTCGACCTGTCGGTCACCGCGCCGGAGGACTGGGCGGTGATCTCCAACGCCGAGACGGTGCAGACCGTCGCCGCCACGCCCGGCAAGCACATCTTCCGCACGACACCGCGGATGAGCACCTACCTGGTCGCGCTGATCGCCGGTCCGTACTCGGTGTGGACGGATGCGTACACCGATGAGCACGGCACGATTCCGCTGGGCATCTACTGCCGCGCGTCGCTCGCCGAGTTCATGGACGCCGACCGGTTGTTCACCGAGTCGAAGCAGGGCTTCGACTTCTACCACCGCAACTTCGGGGTGCCCTACGCGTTCGGCAAGTACGACCAGTTGTTCGTGCCGGAGTTCAACGCGGGCGCGATGGAGAACGCCGGGGCCGTCACGTTCCTCGAGGACTACGTCTTCCGGTCGAAGGTGACCCGCGCGTCGTACGAGCGTCGCGCCGAGACGGTCCTCCACGAGATGGCGCACATGTGGTTCGGCGACCTCGTGACCATGCGCTGGTGGGACGATCTGTGGCTCAACGAGTCGTTCGCGACGTTCGCCTCGGTGCTGTGCCAGTCCCGCGCGACCGAGTACACCAACGCGTGGACGACATTCGCGAACGTCGAGAAGTCGTGGGCATACCGGCAGGATCAGCTGCCGTCGACGCATCCGATCGCCGCGGACATCCCCGATCTGGCGGCCGTCGAGGTCAACTTCGACGGCATCACCTACGCGAAGGGCGCGTCGGTGCTCAAGCAGCTCGTCGCGTACGTCGGCGAGGAACCGTTCCTGGCGGGTCTGCGCGACTACTTCCGCGACCACGCCTACGACAACGCGACCTTCGACGATCTGCTCGCGGCGCTCGAGAAGGCGTCGGGCCGCGACCTGTCCGGGTGGGGTGCGCAGTGGCTCAAGACGACGGGCCTGAACATCATGCGGCCCGATTTCGAGGTCGACGCCGACGGGAAGTTCACCCGGTTCACGGTCGTGCAGGAGGGAGCGCAGCCGGGTGAAGGCGAGTTCCGGGTGCACCGCCTGGCGATCGGCGTGTACGACGACGACGGTTCCGGGAAGCTGCTGCGCACCCACCGCGTCGAGATCGATGTCGACGCCGCCGCCCGCACCGACGTGCCGGATCTGGTCGGGGTGCCGCGCGGGCAGTTCGTGCTCGTCAACGACGACGACCTGACGTACTGCTCGGTGCGGCTCGACGAGCAGTCGCTGCGCACGGTGATCGAGCGGGTCGGCGACATCGCCGAGCCGCTGCCCCGCACGCTCGTGTGGTCGGCGGCGTGGGAGATGACGCGTCAGGCCGAGCTCAAGGCCCGCGATTTCGTGGCGCTCGTGCAGCGCGGGGTGGCCGCCGAAAGCGAGGTGGGTGTCGTGCAGCGGCTGCTCATGCAGGCACACACCGCGCTGGGCAGCTACGCGGCTCCGGCGTGGGCGGACAGCCAGGGCTGGGTGGACTACGCGAACCGGCTGCTGGAGCTGGCCCGCGCGGCCGAGCCGGGGTCCGATCATCAGCTCGCCTTCGTCAACGCCCTGACCACGGCGCAGTTGTCGGCGTGGCACACCGAGGTGCTCGCCGAGCTGCTCGCCGCCGATCCGTCGACGGTGGGGTTGCCGGGGCTGGTCGTCGACACCGATCTGCGGTGGCGGATCGTGCAGGCGCTCGCCGCGGCCGGGGAGATCGACGCCGACGGTGTCGAGTCCCCGGTGATCGACGCGGAGGCCGAGCGCGATCCGACGGCCGCCGGTGCCCGTCAGGCGGCGGCCGCACGGGCGGCACGTCCGCAGGCGGAGGTCAAGGAACAGGTGTGGCAGACGGTGATCTTCGACGACACGGTCCCGAACATCACCGCACGCGCGATCATCGGAGGGTTCGCCCCGGCCGGCCAGAGCGAACTGCTCGAGCCGTACGTGGCGCGGTACTTCGCGGACGTTCCGGGCGTGTGGGAGCGGCGATCGAGCGAGGTCGCGCAGACCGTCGTGGTCGGCCTGTACCCGGCGTGGTCGATCTCGGAGGCGTCGGTCGCGGCGGCCGACGAGTTCCTCGCCGGCGATCTGCCGCCCGCGCTGCGCCGGCTCGTCGTCGAGGGCCGCGCCGGCATCGTCCGGTCGCTGAAGGCCCGCGCCTTCGACGCCTCCTGAAACCGGCTACACCGACTGAGGGGTGTCTCCCTGCTGCCGAACAGCAGGGAGACACCCCTCAGTGGTAAGCGCCGGAAACCGAAGCGCCGGAGCCGGAAGTGCCGTGAATCAGGGCGCGACGATCGCGTTGGCGATGACGCGGACGGCGCTGACCAGGCCGTCGAGAAGCTGGCCCTGGCCGAAGGACGCGACCGCGGCGGTCACGCCGAGCTGCGCGACCCGATCCGTGACGCGGTCCGCGACGTCGACGCCGCTGCGGATCTGGATCGACCGCTGGTTCGGGTAGACGGCGATGAGCACCGAACGCGCCGCCTCGGGGGTCTGCGGGAAGACCGCGTCGGTCGCCGCCGCCGGGTCGGTCGCGTCACCGATGTAGGTGTTGAACCGCACCTTGGTGGCGCGGGTGGCCTCGGAGAGCGCATCGTCGAGCGCGATCAGGTCGCGCTCGGCGAACGGCGGGTTCTCGTCGAACGTGTAGGCGACGCCGGGCGGGATGGCCCGCGAGATGCGTCCGCTCGCCGTCAGTGCGGCGGCGTACGGCAGGTTCTCCGGCGCGATCGCCGGGGCGTGGATCACGTCACCACTTGCCACTTGCGGTACCTCCGATCAGTTCCGTCGCAGAACCGGCGTGTCCGTGTCCACCGTGGTGACCGTGTCCGGTCACCTCGTCGACAGCGCTCCACAGCACCGGCTCGTGATCCCACTTGTCGCCGAGCTTGTACTCGGGCGGATTCGGGGTCGCGTACTTCGGCCCGATGTAGCCCAGCCCCGCGACGATCAGGATCACCAGCAATGGGATGCCCACGAATATCAGGGTTGTCTCGAGAATGCTCACACCGCAAACGGTAGCCCAGCCGGTACCATCCCGGCGCACTTGGCCCGGGATGTCCCCGTTGCGCTCAGGCGGCGCCCTCTCCCAGATACGGCAGCCAGGTCGGATGCAGCTCCGGCAAGGTGGCCAGCAGACGCCAGTGCCGGCCCTTCGGCGGCACCAGTGAGGCCCGCAACGTCCAGCCCAGTTCGCTGAGCAACCGATCGGCCTTCTTGTGGTTGCACGACGCGCAACAGGCGACGCAGTTCTCCCAGGAATGCTCGCCACCGCGGCTGCGCGGGACGACGTGATCGATGGTTTCGGCCTTGGCGCCGCAGTAGGCGCACCGGTTGCCGTCCCGGTGCATGAGCGCGGCCCGGGTCATCGGCACCCGCGCGTGGTAGGGCACGCGGACGAAGGTGCGCAGCCGGATCACCGACGGCAGCTGCACGGATCGTTCCGCCGAGTGCACGACCGGCGCCTGCGGGTCCTCGTGCACGGTGTCGGCCTTGCCGCAGGTCATGAGCACCACCGCGCGGCGTGCAGGAAGCGCGGTCAGCGGTTCGAAGGTGGCGTTGAGCAGCAGCACCCGCAACGTGAACCAGTCCGGTACGGCACCGGGGTCGCGCACGACTCGCAGAGTGTTGGCCCCCGGGACCCCGTCGAGGGTCTCCGCGGGCGGGAGTTGTCGATGTGCGCTGCTGCGGTGCTTCATGCGACCTCCGGAAGACTGGCAATAGTGCACCACGGATGCCGCGACCTCGCACCCCGAATTCGCCGACCCATTGCTGTCGGTGCGGTGAACATCCCCCACCGCCCCGGCGGCCTCCCGGCCCGAGCGGGCACAATGGGCGGGCGAGAGGGAATGGTGAGCAACGATGAGTGACGAGCAGACCTTCTACGACGCGATCGGCGGGGCCGAGACGTTTCGGAAGATCACCGCGCGCTTCTACGAAGAGGTCGCCAAGGACGAGGTCGTCCGGCCGCTGTATCCGGAGGAGGATCTGGGCCCGGCGGAGCGCCGCATGCGCATGTTCCTCGAACAGTACTGGGGCGGTCCCCGCACCTACTCCGACGAGCGGGGGCACCCGCGGCTGCGGATGCGTCACCACCCGTTCAAGATCGGTCCGATCGAGCGGGACGCGTGGCTGCGGTGCATGCACACGGCGATCGCCTCGATCGACGACACCACGCTCGACGCCGCGCATCGCCGCCAGTTGCTCGACTACATCGACATGGCAGCCGACTCGCTGATGAACTCGCCGATCTGACCCCGTCCGGTGCGGTGCGGCGGCTCATCCGCGGCCGAGCACCGACCGGATCCTGGTGACGACCCGCAGCGCGAACGCGATCGGCGCGGGGAGGTTCCGGCGCAGGATCGCGTGCTTGCGCACGTATTCGGGGACCTGCCAGACCGCCCAGGTTCCGGCGCGGAACAGGGCGGCGTCACCGGCGCGCAACGTGCGGGCCGGGAAGTCGTCAGCGGAGACGGTGACGGCGCCGTCGACGATGTGCACGATCTCGTCGACGGCGAAGAACCAGTTGAACCGCCCCGCGGTGCAGTCCCACACGTGGGTGGTCGTGGTCCGGTCGGTGCTGGTCGACCACTGTCCGCAGCGCGCGCGGGGGTCGCCCGCGATGATCCAGTCGGGGTTGATCGGGTCGTCGGCGAGCTCGACGTCGTCGAGGCGGGCGGCCACCACGGATGTCCGTTTCATGCGGATCGTCCTATCACGCGGGGTCCCCCGGCCGCGACCTCGTGATCCGGCTCTCACGACACCCGCGACCGAGATTTGACAACATGTTTGCGTGTCAAGGCCGCAGAGCACTTCGTCCCCGGCACCCCCTGATCCGGTGCCTCCTGTTCCGGTGCCTCCTGCTCCGACGCCCCCTACTCCGACACCCTGGTGGCGCGACGCCGTCTTCTATCAGATCTATCCGCGGTCGTTCGCCGACGCGAACGGTGACGGTGTCGGCGATCTCGCCGGCATCCGTGAGCGGCTCGGCTACGTCGAACTGCTCGGTGTCGACGCGATCTGGCTGAACCCGGTGATGCGGTCCCCCATGGCCGATCATGGTTACGACGTGTCCGATCCCCGGGACATCGACCCGCTGTTCGGCGATCTCGACGACTTCGACGAACTGGTCCGGGAGGCGCACGCCCGGCGGATCCGCGTCGTGATGGATCTGGTGCCGAACCACACCAGCAACGAGCACCCGTGGTTCCTCGCCGCCCTGGCCGCACCGCCGGGCAGCCGCGAACGCGCCCGCTACCACTTCCGCGACGGCCGGGGTCCCGACGGCGACGAGCCCCCGAACAACTGGCCGAGCATCTTCGGCGGTCCCGCCTGGACGCGGATCACCGAACCCGACGGCACCCCCGGCCAGTGGTATCTGCACCTGTTCGCCCCCGAACAACCCGACCTCAACTGGGGCAACGAAGAGGTCTTCGCGGACCTGGAACGGACACTGCGGTTCTGGCTGAATCGGGGCGTCGACGGCTTCCGCATCGACGTCGCGCACGGCATGGCCAAACCGGACGGCCTGCCCGACCACCACGGGTGGCAGTCGAACAAGCTGCTCTCGCATTTCGACACCGATCCGCGGTTCAACGATCCGAACGTGCACCACATCCACCGGCGGATCCGGAAGGTCTTCGACGAGTACCCGCACGCGGTGGCGATCGGCGAGATCTGGGTGCACGACCCGCAGCGATTCGCGGAATATCTGCGACCGGACGAGCTGCACCTCGGATTCGACTTCCACCTGGCGCTCACCGGGTGGGACGCGACCGCGATCCGGGAGGCGATCGACGGTTCCCTCGCCGCGGTCGCTCCGGTGCAGGGAACGCCGACGTGGACGCTGTCCAATCACGACGTCTCCCGGGAGGTCACCCGGTTCGGCGGCGGTCCGGCCGGGATCGCGCGGGCCCGGGCGATGCTCCTCGTCGAACTGGCGCTGCCGGGGGCGGTATTCGTCTACAACGGTGCCGAACTCGGGCTCGCCGACGTCGAGCTGCCCGACGAGGCCCTGCAGGATCCGGTGTGGAAGCGGTCCGGGTACACCGACCGCGGTCGCGACGGCTGCCGGGTTCCGTTGCCGTGGGAGGGCGACCGGCCGCCGTTCGGGTTCACCTCGGCCGCGCAGGGCTGGCTGCCGCAACCGGACGACTGGGCGGAGCTGACCGCCGAACGCCAGCTCGAGGACGTGACGTCGATGCTGTCGCTGTACCGGGCGGCACTCGAACTGCGCCGTCGCCGCCCGGAGTTGTCCGGCGGGATCGATTGGTACGGAAGCCCACCCGGCTGCCTGGCGTTCCGGCGGCACGGCGGGCTGACGTGCGCGCTCAACACCACGGATGTGCCGGTGCCGCTGCCCCCGGGTGCGGTGCTGCTCGCCAGCGCACCCGGCGTGGAGACCCATCTGCCGCCGAACAGCGCGGCCTGGTTGCTGTGACACCGCGGCCGGGCCACCTGGAGCTACGAAAGACCGTGCGTCACAACACGTTCAGACCGATCCCCCCACCGCGCCGCAGATACACCGAACCGTAGCGGGCGTCGAGCCGCAGCCACGTCGCGGTGGCCCGCACCCGCACCACCTCGGCGGGGTCGATGCGCTCGAGGTCGATCTCCGCGGTGGCGCCCACCCGGCCGACGGGCACGAAACCCATGCCGTTGAGCGCGAACACCAGTCGCATGGGTACCCCGACGGTGATGCCGCCGCCGGTGACCTCGAGTACCTCCTGCGCGAGCAACGACACCGGCGGTCCCTGCGCCCCCTGCTCCCGGGTCGCCGCGACGCCGCGCTGGGCGAGATCGACGAGCACACGCGCGGGAACGTCGTCGACGTGGACGTAACCGTCCTCCGGTGGCAGCGACCCCCGCCAGGCCGAATCGACCGCCCAGCCGGGATCGATGCTCTCCCCCGCATCGGGTGCGGTCAGTGCCGCACGCAGTCCGTCCGCGGCCACGCACGTGTCGGCGGGGGTGACGGTGCCGCGCAGCACTCGCACGGCCAGCGCGTCGAATCCCGTGCGCACCCACGCCGCGAGCAGGCCGTCGCTCCTGCGGTGCAACCGCACGACGGTCGATTCGTCGAGCCGCAGCGCCCGCCCCAGGAAGGTCGCGAGGTCGGCCCGGTCGTCCGCGTCCGGGATGTGGACCTGCCGTTCGGCGTGTGCCGGCTCAACCACGGCGCCACCGCTGCAGGAATTCTCGTTCGGGGGCGGTGAGCCGGCGCAGCTTCTGGGTGTCGATGTCGAACGCGGCGATCTGCGTCGACGCGACGATCGACGGCGGGGTGTCGACGGGCGCACCACCGGGCCGCACCTCGTAGCCGATGGTGAAGTCGACGGCGCGCACCTGTTCGGTCCACATGACCACGTCCAACGGGCTGTCCTCGTGCCGCAGCTGGCCCCGGTACCGCACGTGCAGGTCGGCGATGACGGCTCCGTCGCGCAGGTTCACGGTGGGCCGGCCGTCGGCGAACAGCCACGGGATGCGGGCCTCCTCGAGCAGGGTCACCATCCGCGCGTGGTTGACGTGCTGGAAGGCGTCCATGTCGGACCAGCGCACCACCACCTCGGTCCGGAACCCGAACTGCTCCGCCGCATCCTTCACGTGCTACCTCCGATCGGGTGCACCCGCGCGCACCATGGTCCTGATCTGCCGTGCCGCCACCAGCAGCGTGGCCAGGTCCAGGTTTCCAGATGCGAATATCTCCTCGAGCGCCGCCCTCGCACGCACGAGCCGCGACCCGTTCGACAGCTCCCAGTCCTCGATCATCTCGACGCAGGTCTCCTCCGGTTCGGCGCCGGCGAGCACGTCGCGGGTCAGCGCCCGCAACGATCCGTACAGCTCGTCGCGCAGCGCGAGCCGCGCGAGCGAATGCCACCGGTCGCCCCGGTCGAGTTCGGAGACCGCCGACAGCAGCCGGTCGACGCCGAGGTGCGCGTCCATCGCGTAGTACAGCTCGGCGACGATCTCCTCGTCCCGTTCGACGATGTCGGCGATGTCGATGACGTCGAGCAGCGGGAACTGGTCGAGCAGCCGGAACACATCCTCGGTGAGGGCGCGTGGGGCACCACGGGAGAGCAGCGGCGCCATTCGGTCGCCGAGGTCCTCGCGGACGTGGCCGCGCATCCATTCCCCCACCCGCGGGGCCAGCTGCGCGAACAGCGCCCGGTAACGGCTGATCTCGGCGCCGACGGCCAGCGGCTGCGGCCGGTTCGACAGCAGCCATCTCGAGGCCCGGTCCAGGACCCGGTTGGATTCGAGCAGCAGGTCGTCGGCGATGTCGGTGGGCATGTCGGCGCTGCGGATGCGCGCCCACAGCTGCGGCAGCCCGAAGATCTCGGTGGCGGCCGCGTAGGCACGGATCGCGTCCGTGCTCGACGCCCCGGCGTCCTCGCTCAGCCGGTACACGTAACTGATGCCACCGTTGTCGACGGTTTCGTTCGCGAGGATCGTCGCGACGATCTGCCGGCGCAGCGGATGTGCCCTGATTCCGGTGCGGAACCGCTGCCGCAACGGTTCCGGGAAATAGCCGGGCAGCCGGGTGGCGAACGTTTCGCTGTCGGGCAGGTCGGTCTCGAGCAGGTCCTCGACGAGGGCGAGTTTGACGTGGGCGAGCAACGTGCACAACTCCGGTGAGGACAGTCCTTCACCGGCCTCGAGCCGCTCTTCGATCTCGTCGTTGTCCGGCAGTGCCTCGAGGGTGCGGTCCAGGCCGCGTTCGGCGACGAGCGCGTTGAGCTGCCGCTGGTGCACCCCGAGCAGCGCCGGTGCCGACGCCCGGGAGACGCCGAGCACCCCGTTCTGGGCGATGTTGTCGGCGAGAACCAGCCGGGCCACGTCGTCGGTCATGGATTCGAGGAGCGGATTGCGTTCGGACTCCGGCAGTTCCCCGGCGGCGACCATCGAATCGAGCAGGATCTTGATGTTGACCTCGTGGTCGGAGCAGTCCACCCCGGCGGAGTTGTCGATCGCGTCGGTATTGATCTTGCCGCCGGCACGGGCGTATTCGATGCGGCCGCGCGGGGTCACACCGAGATTGCCGCCCTCCCCCACCACCCGAGCCCGGATCTCGTCGCCGTCGACGCGGACCGCGTCGTTGCTCTTGTCCCCGACGTCCGCGTGCGTTTCGGTGCGGGCCTTGACGTAGGTGCCGATGCCGCCGTTCCACAGCAGGTCGACGGGGGCGCGCAGGATCGCGCGGATCAGCTCGGGCGGAGGCAGTTCGGTGACCTCGTCGGGCAGGCCCAGCGCGGCCCGGGCCTCCGGTGCCAGCGGAATCGACTTGCGGGTGCGTTCCCACACGCCGCCGCCGGTGCCGATCAGCGCCGGATCGTAGTCGGCCCAGGAGGACCGGGGCAGTTCGAACAGCCGGCGTCGTTCGGCATAGGAGCGGGCCGCGTCGGGGTCCGGGTCGAGGAAGATGTGCCGGTGGTCGAATGCGGCGACGAGACGGATGTGCTCGCTGAGCAGCATGCCGTTGCCGAAGACGTCACCACTCATGTCACCGATGCCGACGACGGTGAAGTCCTGCGTCTGCGTGTCGAGACCGAATTCGGCGAAGTGGCGTTTGACGCTCTCCCACGCTCCGCGCGCGGTGATGCCCATCGCCTTGTGGTCGTATCCGGCCGAACCGCCCGAGGCGAACGCGTCGTCGAGCCAGAAGCGATGTTCGCGCGCAACCTCGTTGGCGAGGTCGGAGAAGGACGCGGTGCCCTTGTCCGCGGCGACGACGAGGTAGGGGTCGTCGCTGTCGCGGCGCACGACCCGGGCGGGCGGGATCGCCTGGTTGGTGGCTCGGTCGAGGTTGTCGGTGATCTCGAGCATGCCGCCGATGAACCGGCGGTAGCAGCGTTCGCCCTGCACGCGGACGGCGACACGGTCGACCGCGGGGTCCCCGGTGGGGGCGACGGGCTTCTTGACCACGAACCCACCCTTGGCGCCGACCGGCACGATCACCGCGTTCTTGACGGCCTGGGCCTTGGCGAGACCGAGGATCTCGGTGCGGTAGTCCTCGCGCCGGTCGGACCAGCGCAGCCCACCACGCGCGACCGGACCGAACCGCAGGTGCACACCCTCGACTTCGGGCGAATAGACGAACATCTCGAATTTCGGCCGGGGGCGCGGCAATTCGTCGATCTCGCTGGGATCGAGCTTGAACGTCAGGATGCGCCCCATGGCGTCCCGGTCGTCGACCGGAACGAAGTAGTTGGTGCGCAGGGTGGCTCGGATCAGCGCGAACAGTCCACGCAGGATGCGGTCGGCGTCGAGACCCGTGACGGCGTCGATCGCCCGCTCGAGTGCCGCAACGAGGTCGCGTTCACGGGCGGCCGAGACCGCCGGAAGCAATTCCGGATCGAACATCGTCTCGAACAGTTCGACGAACAGACCGGTGGTGTCCGGGGCGGCCAGCAGCACCCCGGCGATGCGGTACTCGCTGTACGGGAAGCCTGCCTGCTTCAGGTATTTCGCGTAGGCGCGCAGCATGGCGGCCCGGCGCCATGTCAGCCCCGCGCGCAGAACCAGTTCGTTGAACCGGTCGCCGGCGACGGCCCCGTGCCACACCGCCTCGAAGGCGTCGGTGAAGCGCTGCGGCATCGCGGATTCCGGATCCACGTCGACCGGCATGTCGAGCCCGAAATCGTATATCCAGCAACTCATCCGGTCCGCGCGGATGATCTGGTACGGCCGCTCGTCGACGACGTCGACACCGAGGCTCTGCAGCGCCGGCAGCACGCGGCTCAGGGTGATTCCCTCGCTGCCGATGTAGAGCGCGAAACGCCACCGGCGCGGCGCGGCGTCGTCGGGGCGGTACAGCAGCATGTCGATCGAGTCCGCCCGCAACGTCTCGAGACGGGCCACGTCGGCGAGGGCGTGCGCCGGGTCGAAGTCCTCCTTGTACGCGTCGGGGAAGACCTCCGAGTAGCGCTTCACGAGCGCAGGATCGATGGTGGGGTCGTCCGCGGCGATCTCGGCGAGCCGGTCGTCCCAGCTGCGGCTGGCCTCGGCGAGCAGACCCTGGATGCGCAGCCGTTCGGCCTCGGTCGTGTCGACCCGGACGTCGGGTGCACCGACCGCCGACCGGATCGTCACGTGCAGCTGCGCCAGATCGCCCTCGGTGACGCGGGCTGTGTAATCGAGTGTCCCCCCGCCGAATTCGCGCAACAGGATCTGCTGCATGGCGACGCGGACGCGGGTGGTGTAGCGGTCACGCGGCAGATACACCAGGCACGAGACGTAGCGGCCGAACGGATCGACGCGCACGAACAGCCGTACCTGACGACGCATCCCCACGACCGAGGACACGGTCCGGTACAGGGTGTCGGTGTCCATCGAGAACAGCTCGATCCGCGGCATCGACTGGATGATCTCGAGCATCGCCTGCCCGGTGAACGAGGACATCGGCACGCCGGCCCGGGCGATGGCACCGCGTACCCGGCGCGAGAGCATCGGGATGTCGAGGACGTTCTCGTGCAGCGCGGTGACCGTGAGCACCCCGAGGAACCGGTGCTCGCCGACGATGCGGCCGTCGTCGTCGAGGTTCGCCACGTCCACGAAGTACGGGTACACCGACCGGTGCACGGTCGCCGGCAGCGAGCCCTCGGTGAGCACCAGCAGCGGACGGTCCGCCGGTTCGGCGACGGCCGGCAGATCGATCGGATCGTGTGTCGCCTGGTCGCGGAGCAGACCGAGGCCGCTGCCCGGTACAGGGTGGATCGGGCGCGCGCCCTGCTCGTCCGGGTCTCCGAGGTTGTACTGGCGGTAGCCGAGCAGGGCGTAGTTGCCCTCTCCCAGCCAGCGCAGCAGTGCCGCCGTCTCGGTCAGCTCCTCGGCGGTGCGCGTGCCCGGCGGGTCGGTGGCGAGCGCCTCCAGGTACGCCTCGAGTTCGCGGCTGCGGTCCTGCATGGCCTCGGTGTCCGTCACCACCTGGCGGACATCGGCGAGCACCACCGGAAGTTCGGTGTCCACGGCGTCGAGCGCCGAATCGGTGGTGGTGGGGTGCAGCTGCACGTGGATCCACGATTCGGCGGTGGCGTCGTCGGCCCCCGCCGAGACGGTGGTCAGCGCGACCAGTTCCCCCGTCGGTCCGCGCCGGGCCCCGAAGATCGGGTGCACGACGTCGCCGACGGTGACACCGAGCCGCTCCAGCAGGGACGTCACCGATTCCACCAGCAGCGGCATGTCGTCGGTGACGATCTGCACGGCCGGACCGATCCCGTCGCGGCGCCCCGCTCGGTACACGTGCGTCACGGCGGTACCCGACGGGCGGTGCCGTCCCAGTTCCAGATGCGCCTGAACCGCACGGCGCAGATCGGCGAGCTCACCGCCACCCTGTCGATATGCCCGTTCCAGTACCTCGAGATCCGACGAAACATGCTGCGATGCAGGCGACTCGGCCATGATGACCCTCCTCACTCGGATCTGCTGCGCAAACGCGAACGCCGCGGACAGGCCCGAAGTCGAGCCTATCCGCGGCGTGGCGTCGGAGGAGGGAAACGAGCGTCAGCCGACGGGTACGCTCAGGTATTCACCGAGCATCCGGCGCTCGTCGTCGGTGAGCGGCCGCGCGGAGTCGGTGGCGGGGTCGAACCCGACCAGCACCGCGTCACCGTGTCCGCACACGTTGCCGTGCACGTCGGTGACAACGTGCCGGAGCGTGTAGGACGTGGTGCCGAGCCGCAGCACCGACACCGTGACGGTGATCGGGCCCGACTCGTCCTTGAGCGGTCGCAGGAATTCGACGTCGGTCTTGCGCACCACGACCGGCCGGGGCTCGAACGGTGCGGATCGGAAGAACTTGATCCGCGCCTCCTGCATGTACTCGACGAACTTGGTGTTGTTCACGTGCCCGAGCCGATCGGAATCGGCCCAGCGCACCTCGAGCTCGCAGGAGAACACCTTGCCGCCCTGGTCGGTCACGCGGGGGTCAGTCACGCGTCAGCTTCCGGTGGGTGACCCGGTGCGGGCGGGCGGCCTCGGCGCCGAGACGCTCGATCTTGTTCGCCTCGTACGCCTCGAAGTTGCCCTCGAACCAGAACCAGCGGCCTTCCTCGACGTTGCCCTCCCACGCGAGGATGTGGGTGCAGGTGCGGTCCAGGAACCAGCGGTCGTGGGAGATCACGACGGCGCAACCCGGGAACTGCTGCAGCGCGTTCTCCAGCGAGCTGAGGGTTTCGACGTCGAGGTCGTTGGTCGGCTCGTCGAGCAGGATCAGGTTGCCGCCCTCCTTGAGGGTCAGCGCGAGGTTCAGGCGGTTGCGCTCACCACCGGAGAGCACCTCCGCCGGCTTCTGCTGATCCGGGCCCTTGAACCCGAACGCGGACACGTACGCGCGCGACGGCATCTCGTTCTGCCCGACCTCGATGAAGTCGAGCCCGTCCGAGACGACCTCCCACACGGTCTTCTTGGGGTCGATGTTCGCGCGGGTCTGGTCGACGTAGCTGAGCTTGACCGTGTCGCCGACCTTGACGGTGCCCGAGTCGGGCTGCTCGAGCCCGACGATGGTCTTGAACAGGGTGGTCTTGCCGACGCCGTTGGGGCCGATCACACCGACGATGCCGTTGCGCGGCAGGGTGAAGGACAGGTCCTTGATGAGAACCCGGCCGTCGAAGCCCTTGTCCAGGTGCGAGACCTCGACGACGACGTTGCCCAGGCGCGGCGGCGTCGGGATCTGGATCTCCTCGAAGTCGAGCTTGCGGTGCTTCTCGGCTTCGGCGGCCATCTCCTCGTAGCGGGCCAGACGCGCCTTGTTCTTGGTCTGCCGGGCCTTGGCGCCCGAGCGGACCCACTCGAGTTCCTCCTTGAGGCGCTTCTGGAGCTTCTGGTCCTTCTTGCCCTGCACCTCGAGGCGCTCGGCCTTCTTCTCCAGGTAGGTGGAGTAGTTGCCCTCGTAGGGATGCAGCTTGCCGCGGTCGACCTCACAGATCCACTGCGCGACGTGATCGAGGAAGTACCGGTCGTGGGTGACGGCCAGCACCGCGCCCGGGTAGGACGCGAGGAACTGCTCGAGCCACAGCACCGACTCGGCGTCGAGGTGGTTGGTGGGCTCGTCGAGGAGCAGCAGGTCCGGCTTGCTCAGCAGCAGCTTGCACAGCGCGACACGGCGGCGCTCACCACCGGAGAGGTGGGTGACCGGCTCGTCCGGCGGCGGGCAGCGCAGCGCGTCCATCGCCTGCTCGAGCTGCGAGTCGATGTCCCACGCGTTGGCGTGGTCGAGCTCCTCCTGGAGCTTGCCCATCTCCTCCATCAGCTCGTCCGAGTAGTCGGTCGCCATGAGCTCGGCGATCTCGTTGAACCGGTCGAGCTTGACCTTGATCTCGCCGAGGCCCTCCTCGACGTTGCCCCGGACCGTCTTCTCCTCGTTGAGCGGAGGTTCCTGCAGCAGGATGCCGACGGTCGCTTCCGGGTCGAGGAATGCCTCGCCGTTGCTGGGCTGATCCAGCCCGGCCATGATCTTCAGGATCGACGACTTGCCCGCGCCGTTCGGTCCGACGACACCGATCTTGGCTCCCGGGTAGAAGCTCATGGTGACATCGTCGAGGATGACCTTGTCACCGTGCGCCTTGCGCACCTTCTTCATCGTGTAGATAAACTCCGCCATGCGTACCAGCGTATCGGGCCGGGCGTGGGAACCCACATCCTGGACTTTCTCCCTCGCCCGCGAGCGCACGCACAGCCGGAGCGGCTATCCGGCGAACACCCCCGCCACGAACGGCGTCGTGTCCGCCAGCGACGCGAACATCGTGTCGTCGTGATCCCCCGGATACGGCCGGAACCGCAGGTCGGCGCCGCCCGCGGTGAGGTCGGCGGCCAGCTTCACCGACAGCGGCGCCGGCACCATCGTGTCGCGCAGGCCCTGGCCGAGGAACAGGGGCCGGTCGTAGCCGCGGGTCGGAACCCCCACGTAGTCGGCGAACACCGACCGGAACCGCTCGTCCCAGAGCGGCCGGGACAGCAGTTGCCCGACGTTCACGCTTCCGTACCGGTCGTCGAGCTCCTCGTAACAGAGCGATTCGGCGGCATCGAGCAGTTCGACACCGAGCGGCGACAGGTAGCTGTTCACGTCCAGGTCGGGGCGAGCCGCCCGCAGACCCGCGAACAGGTAGCCGGTGTAGGCGGTCAGGCCCTCGAGACCGAGGTCGGGAAAACCGGGGAAACCGAGCGGGTACAGCAGCTCGAGGTTCGACGGTGCGCCCGTCGCGACCATGCCCCGGAAGTCCAGTTCGGGGGCGCGGGCGGTGGCCGCGTGCGCGGTGTGCAGGGCCGCGTGCCCGCCCTGGGACTGGCCGACGACGACCCAGCGGTCCGACAGCCCGGGTTCGACCGTGCGGGCCGCGCGGACGATGTCGACGATGCTGTTCGCG
The DNA here is from genome assembly GCF_048897285.1 of Rhodococcus sp. O3. NCBI lineage: Bacteria > Bacillati > Actinomycetota > Actinomycetes > Mycobacteriales > Nocardiaceae > Rhodococcus > Rhodococcus sp. O3. The sequence continues at coordinate 5,807 of NZ_JBMBTE010000067.1, read as the reverse complement.
GCGCTCGGACCGTCCAGGTAGGTGTGGATGCCCTCGGTCCCCAGACCGGGATAGTCCGCCGCAACCACCGCGTATCCCTGCGCGAGCCAGTGATCGAGGTAGGCGGTGTCGCGGGGTCCGCGCGGCCGCACCGACGGTGCGCAGTCGTCGGCGATGCCGTACGTCCCGTGCGCCCACGCCACCACCGGGCGGCCCTCGGCGGGCGCGGGGCCCGGCGGCAGGAACAGCACCCCGGTGCCGACGGCCGGGGCGCCGGACCGCCATTGCGTGCGGTATTCGATGCGCTCGGCGACGGCGGCACCCGGCAACGACAGTTCGGCGGGCAGCGGCTGCACGTCGATCACCGATCCGGGGACCGGGTCGGCTCCGGCCGTCGGTGTCAGCGCAGCACAGAGGACCACCGCGCCCAGAACCGTGGCGAGCCCGACCCGCACCCCACCCATCGCCCACCCCCGTGTCCGCCGATCTGCCGCTTTCAGCGTGGCAGACGCGGACCGGTTCGGTGCCCGATCAGCGGCCTTCGCGGTCGCGGCGCGCGAGTTCGGCGAACATCGCGTTGTGCGCGGCGAGCTCGGCGTCGTGGTCCCGCTCCGCGGCCCGGTCGACGCGCCGCGCGATGCGGTCGTCGCTGCGCGACCACTGCACGAGCAGCGCGAGCATCACCAGCACCAGCGGGATCTCGCCCGCGGACCAGGCGATGCTGCCGCCGACCTTCTGGTCGGAGAACACGTCCTCGTTCCACGGCAGCGCCAGGCCGCGGTAGTACGCCTCGGCCATCACCGTGCCCATGCTCATGAGCGTGACACCGAAGAACGCGTGGAACGGCAGCGAGCCGAACACCATCGCCAGCTTGGTCACCGGCTGCACGTCCCGCGGGGACGGGTCGACGCCGATCACCACCCAGTAGAAGAGGTAACCGCTCATCAGGAAGTGCAGGTTCATCAGCACGTGCGCGGCGTGGCTGTCGACGGAGGATTCGAAGATTCCGCCCAGGTACAGCGCGTAGAAGCCGCCGACGAACATCACCGACGCCACCAGCGGATGGGTGAAGAACCGTGACGGCGGGCTGTGCAGGAATTCGAGGATCCACTCGCGCGGGCCGGGCGCTCCGTCGCGACCGGCCGGTTTGAACGCGCGCAGCGCGAGCGTCATCGCACCGCCGAGCGCGAGCAGCACGGGAGCGAGCATCGACATCGCCATGTGCGCGCCCATGTGGACGCTGAACATCGCCGGCGAGTACATCCCGACACCCGAGGACGTCGCGACCAGCAGCACGAAGCATCCGCTGAACCAGGCGATCGCCCGGCCCACCGGCCAGGAGTCGCCGCGCTTGCGCAGCGTCCACATGCCGAGCGCGTAGGCGGCGGTGAGCACGACGGCCGCGGTGCCGAAGATCAGGTCGAAGCGCCACGGGCCGAAGAACAGGTTCGCGAAGGTGGGCGGGCCGTCGAGGTTGTAGCCGAGTTCCACCTCGAGGACGCTCGGCGACGATGTCGGGGCGGGCGGCGGGGTGCGGCCCAATCCGACGGCCAAGCCGACCGTCGCCGCGAGCAGGATGGCTTCCACCGCCGCGAACCGGACCAGGGCGCCGCGGCTGGTGGGGTCGGCCTCGAGGGCCGGCAGCGCGCGGCGGCGCTGTGCCCAGCCGAGGATGCCGATGAGGATCAGGGCGACGGCCTTCGCGACGACGAGCCGTCCGTAGGTGGTGGTCAGGAGGTCGTCGAACGGCACCCGCACGGCGGAGTTGACGATGCCGCTCAGCGCCATCACCACGAACGCGATGGTCGCGACGACCGAGAACCGGTGGGCCGCGAGATCGGTGTGGTCACCGCCGCGGCGCGCGTGCACGAACAACGCGAACAGACCGCCGGCCCACACCGAGGCCGCCACCAGGTGCAGCACGAGGCTGTTGGTGGCCATGTCGTGCGAGCCGCCCGAGGAGGAGTGCCCGGTGAGGGCGATCGGCAGCAGCGCGATCAGGGACAGCAGCAGCAGGTAGGGCACCCACGCCCAGCGCACCGCGAAACGGATGAGCATCGCCAGCACCACGGTGAGGACGAGCGTCCACGCCCACGCCGACGCGACCTCGACCTGCCCGACGGCCCGCCACATGTTCACCGGCTTGATCGCCTCCCCGAGCGGCTGCCCGGAGGTGTCCGACAGGGTCAGCGGCACCAGCAGCGCCGAGCACAGTGCCCACACGACGGCCGCCGCCCCGGCGGTCCGCACAGACCGATAGCCGTCCACGTCGAGCACGCCGCTGCGTTGCGGGGGCACGAGGAAGGCCGCGAAGAACAGGGAACCGATCGTGGCGACCGCGGCGATCTCCGCGACACCCCGGACCGCCGGCAGGCCGTAGGTGGTGAGCGGGCCGGGATCGGGGATACCGAGCAGCACGAGCGCCTGCGACGCGGACAGTCCGACCACGATCGCCGCGACGATCGCCGAAATGACGCCGAACACGACATACAGGGCGGTCGTGCCCGATCGTGGGGCGGAGGTCGGTTCGGATTCGGGCTGCGCGAGCTCGGGTGCTGCCATGGCTACCAGGGTAGGACGTGCCCGGAGTCCCCTACGACACGACGTCGGAGCACAGTGTCGACCGTCACCACCGGGTCCGCGTCGACGACGGGACCGCGGGGCCGGGGTCATTCCGGGCGTGTGGGCACCGGGTCCCCGTTGCGGAGCGAGGACTCGTATCCGGTCGTCAGCCAGAAGACGGTGCGATCGATGGTGGGGATGATGTCGGTGATCTCGATGTGCCCCTCGCGGCATCGCCCGACCAGTCCGTAGACGAGGCTCGACAGGATCGATTCCAGTTCGGCGACGAAGGCGGGGTCCACGTCCGAGAGGACCGCCTGACCGACGGGCACGACCACGTCGAAACCCCGCAGGGCGAGGGTTTCGCCGCCGGGCGCGGTCCGCACCCGGAAGTAGGCGAGGAGCATCGCCGGGTGCTGTACCCACGGTTCGAAGATCGCCCGCATCACCCGCATCATCGCCGGGTGCAACGGCTCGCCCGGGTCGCGGCTCTGCTTGACGATGCCGGAGTGGTTCTCCGCCATCCAGCGTTCGATCGCGGCCAGGATCAGCTCGTCGCGCGTCGGGTAGCGCTTGTAGATGGTCGTCAGCGAAGTGCGGGCGCGCCGCGCCACCTCTCGTAGCTGGACCGCGTCGTATCCCCCGCTTTCGAGGAGTTCGACGACGGTGTCGAGGAGTCGGTCCGAGGTCCGGTCGACCCCGCCTCCCCCATCAGCATTCTCCATTTTGTGAATTTCCTTGCCGCGTAGTGGTAACCCGGTTATCGTATGGCCAGTAACAAGGTTACTCGGCTCCGACGCGGCGACCGGGCCGATCGGGAACGCCCACGCCGCCGGTTTCCAGCCCGCACTCACCCTGTGGAGCACCCATGCCACCGATACGACTGCACGTCGATCACGATCTCTGCGAGGCGCACGCCCTGTGCACCGAGATCGCACCGGAAGTCTTCGACCTCGGCGACGACGACCTCGCCCACTGCGACGAATCACCACCGGAAGCGTTGTGGCCCAAGGTGAAATCCGCCGCCAGCGCCTGCCCACGCCAGGCCATCACCATCACCGAGACATAGCCACCGCACCGAACCGAAAGGCCGGCACTCCGATGACCGATCTGGCATCAGTCGACTACTTCTCCGACGGAGAGGTCGCGCAGAGCCCCTTCGCGTACTTCGATCACCTCCGGGACCGGAACCCGGTCCACCGCGAACCGCACTACGGCGTCGTGGTCGTCACCGGGTACCAGGAGGTGGTCGAGGCATTCAAGAACAGCGACGCCCTCTCGGCGGTCAACTCGATCGGCGGACCGTTCCCCCCGCTGCCGTTCGTGCCCGAAGGCGACGACATCACCGAGCAGATCGAAGCGCACCGCCACGAGTTCCCGATCTTCGAGCACCTCGTCACGATGGATCCGCCCGACCACACGAAGGCCCGCGCGCTGCTGGGCCGGCTCCTCACTCCGAAACGCCTGAAGGAGAACGAGGAGTATCTGTGGACGCTCGCGAACGAGCAACTCGACGAATTCATCGACAACGGTCGCTGCGAGTTCCTCGGCGAGTACGCCAAACCCTTTGCGACGCTGGCCATCGCCGATCTGCTCGGCGTCCCGCAGGAGGACCGCGACGAGTTCCGGCGGGCGCTGGGCGCGGATGTACGACCCGGTGCGCGGGTCGGTGCCCTCGACGGCGAGCCGGTCGGGATCAATCCGCTCGAATACCTGGACGATCGTTTCAGCGGCTACCTCACCGAGCGACGACGTGATCCCCGAGGCGACATCCTCAGCGGTCTCGCCGCCGCGACCTACCCGGACGGCTCGATCCCCGAGATCATCGAGGTCGTGCGGCCCGCAACCTTCCTGTTCGCCGCCGGTCAGGAGACCGTGACGAAGCTGCTCAGCTCGGCACTGCGGGTACTCGGCGATCGACCGGAGTACCAGAAGATCCTGCGGGAGGACCGCAGCCTCATCCGGCCCTTCATCGAGGAGTCCCTCCGCTTCGACAGCCCGACGAAGGTGGACTTCCGCCTCGCCCGCAAGACCACCACGATCGGCGACGTCGACATCCCGGCCGGAACCGTGGTGATGCTCAGTCTCGCTGCCGCGAACCGTGATCCGCGCAAGTTCGAGGAACCGAACGAGTTCCGCTTCGACCGGAGCAACGCCCACGACCACATCGCGTTCGGCCGCGGACTCCACACCTGCGCGGGTGCACCGCTGGCCCGCATCGAAGGCCAGATCACCCTCAATCGCCTGCTCGATCGGATGAGCGAGATCCGGCTCTCCGAAACCGAGCACGGCCCGGCGACCGACCGCCGGTACACCTACGAACCCACGTTCCTGCTGCGGGGACTCACCGAACTCCACATCGAGTTCACCCCGACGAGCTAGCAACAAATCCCCGGCATCGCGTCGAGCGGCCGCTCGATGCGCCGAACGAAAGGCAAGACATGGCAGGGAGAGTAGAAGGCAAGGTCGCGTTCGTCACGGGAGCGGCCCGTGGACAGGGACGCAGCCACGCGGTGCGGCTGGCGCAGGAAGGCGCCGACATCATCGCCGTCGACATCTGCGGTCCGATCCGGGAAGGCGCACTGATCGCCCCGTCCACCCCGGACGACCTGGCCGAAACCGTCGAGCTGGTCAAGGCTCTCGACCGTCGCATCGTGACCGCCCAGGTGGACGTCCGCGATTTCGACGCACTGAAGGCCGCGGTCGACGACGGCGTCGCACAGTTGGGCCGGCTCGACATCGTCGCGGCGAACGCGGGCATCGGAACAGGTGGCTTCACCCTCGACCACACCGACGAGGTGGACTGGCAGGAGATGATGGACATCAACCTGTCCGGGGTGTGGAAGTCGGTGAAAGCCGCTGTACCGCACATGATCGCGGCAGGAAACGGCGGCTCGATCATCCTCACCAGCTCGGTGGGCGGGTTGAAGGCCTACCCGACCATGGGACCGTACATCGCCGCGAAGCACGGCGTGGTCGGCCTGATGCGCACGTTCGCCGTCGAGCTGGGACAGCACTCCATCCGCGTCAATACCGTCCACCCCACGAACGTGAACACGCCGATGTTCATGAACGAGGAGACGATGAAGATGTTCCGCCCCGACCTCGAGAACCCGGGGCCGGAGGACATGAAGGTCGTCACCCAGATGATGCACGTCCTGCCGATCGGCTGGGTGGAACCGGAGGACATCAGCAACGCCGTGTTGTTCCTGGCGTCCGACGAATCCCGCTACGTCACAGGGCTCACGCTCACCGTGGATGCGGGC
>NZ_JBMBTE010000066.1:0-29499 GCF_048897285.1 Rhodococcus sp. O3 | reverse complement strand
GTCCCCGAGCCGGCGGTCGAGCAGCCCTGTGTCGAGAGCCCCGGCCTTCACGTCCGGGTCGGCGAGCAGGAACCGCGCGAAGTCGATGTTCGTGACGACGCCGAGCACCGCGGTCTCGGACAGTGCACGGTCGAGACGACGCAGCGCGGACGCCCGGTCCGGGCCGTGCGCGATGACCTTCGACAGCATCGGGTCGTAATCGCTGCCCACGACGGTGCCTTCACGCAGACCCGAATCGACGCGGATGCCGATCGCAGTGTCACTTCCCGTCGCTGCGCTCGCCCCGCCGGGCTCATCGAGGCCGAGCACCGTGCCACCCGTCGGCAGGAAACCGCGCGCGGGATCCTCGGCGTAGACACGGGCCTCGATCGCGTGCCCGGTCAGGGTGATGTCGCTCTGCTCGAAGCCGAGCGGCTCGCCGGCCGCGACCCGGACCTGCCATTCGACCAGATCCAGTCCGGTGACCAGTTCGGTGACCGGGTGCTCGACCTGCAGGCGCGTGTTCATCTCCATGAAGAAGAACTCGTCGGGAGCGTCGGCGGAGACGATGAACTCCACGGTGCCGGCGCCGGTGTAGTCGACGCTGCGGGCGGTGTTGCACGCGGCCTCGCCGATGCGGGCCCGGGTCGCCTCGTCGAGCAGCGGTGACGGTGCCTCTTCGATGACCTTCTGGTGGCGGCGCTGCAGGCTGCATTCACGCTCGCCGAGGTGCACGACGTTGCCGTGGGTGTCGGCGATGATCTGCACCTCGATGTGGCGGGGCCGCTGCACGAACCGTTCCAGGAACAGCGTGTCGTCGCCGAACGCGGAGGCGGCCTCGCGACGCGCCGACGCCAGCGCGTCGGCGAGCTGACCCGGTTCGGTGACCAGGCGCATGCCCTTGCCGCCACCGCCGGCGGACGGCTTGATCAGCACCGGATACCCGATGTCGCCGGCGGCGGCGATCAGTTCGTCGTCGGTCAGACCCGGCCGGGAGATGCCGGGGACCACGGGGACGTCGAACGCGGAGACGGCGTTCTTCGCGGTGATCTTGTCGCCCATCGTCTCGATCGCCTTGGCGGGCGGGCCCAGGAAGATCAGCCCGGCGTCGGCGCAGGCCTGCGCGAACGCCGAGTTCTCCGACAGGAAGCCGTATCCCGGGTGGATCGCCTGCGCCCCGGAGGCGCGGGCCGCGTCGATCACCTTCGCGATGTCGAGGTAGCTCTCGCGGGCGGCGGCGGGTCCGAGCCGCACCGCGGTGTCCGCCTCCCGGACGTGGAGTGCTCCGGCGTCGGGGTCGCTGTAGACGGCGACCGACCGAATCCCCATGCGGCGCAACGTCCGGATCACCCGGACCGCGATCTCACCGCGGTTGGCGACCAGAACGGTATCGAACAGGCCGGGGCCACCGACAGTTTCGTTCATGCTCATTTCACTCACATCCGGAAGACGCCGTAGGAGACCGGCTCGAGCGGCGCGTTCGCACACGCCGACAGGGCCAGGCCGAGAACTTCTCTGGTATCGAGGGGGTCGATGATGCCGTCGTCCCACAACCTCGCGGTCGAGTAGTACGGATTGCCCTGTGCCTCGTACTGCTCGCGGATCGGCGCCTTGAACGCCTCCTCGTCCTCCGGCGACCAGGGCTTGCCCGACGCGTCGAGCTGCTCGGAACGGACGGTCGCGAGGACGGATGCGGCCTGCTCACCGCCCATGACCGAGATCCGGGCGTTCGGCCACATCCACAGGAACCGCGGCGAGTACGCCCGGCCGCACATCGAATAGTTGCCCGCGCCGTAGGACCCGCCGACCACGACGGTCAGCTTCGGCACCCGTGCGCACGCGACGGCCGTGACCATCTTCGCGCCGTGCTTGGCGATACCGCCGGCCTCGTAGTCGCGGCCGACCATGAACCCGGAGATGTTCTGCAGGAACACCAGCGGAATCGATCGCTTGTCGCACAGCTCGATGAAGTGCGCTCCCTTGAGGGCGGATTCCCCGAACAGCACACCGTTGTTCGCGACGATCCCCACGGGGTGGCCGTGGATCCGCGCGAAACCGGTGACCAGAGTCTTGCCGTACTCGGCCTTGAACTCCTTGAAGCTGGAGCCCGGCCCCTCCGGATCGCCGTCGACGACCCGCTCGATGACCTCTCGCACGTCGTACGGGGTCCGGGAATCGGTCGGCACCACGTCGTACAGATCGGACGGGTCGGTGGCCGGCGCGAACGTCGGCGCCACATCCCACGGGCGCGAGGTGCGCGGACCGAACGTGGAGACGATCTCGCGGACCTTGTTCAGCGCGTCGCGGTCGTCCTCGGCCAGGTGGTCGGTGACACCGGAAACCTTCGAATGCAGGTCGCCGCCGCCGAGCTCCTCCGCGGTGACCACCTCGCCGGTCGCGGCCTTCACCAGCGGCGGACCACCCAGGAAGATGGTGCCCTGGTTCCGGACGATGACGGCCTCGTCACTCATCGCCGGCACGTACGCGCCTCCGGCGGTGCACGAACCGAGGACCGCGGCGATCTGCGGAATCCCCTTGGCGCTCATCGTGGCCTGGTTGTAGAAGATGCGGCCGAAGTGCTCGCGGTCCGGGAACACCTCGTCCTGCCTGGGCAGGAACGCGCCACCGGAGTCGACGAGGTACAGGCACGGCAGGTTGTTCTGCAGCGCGATCTCCTGCGCCCGCAGGTGCTTCTTGACGGTGATCGGGTAGTAGGTGCCGCCCTTGACCGTCGCGTCGTTGGCGACGATCACGCACTCGCGGCCCGAGACGCGGCCGATGCCGGCGATCATGCCCGCGCCGGGGCACTCGTCGTCGTACATGCCGTTCGCGGCGAGCGGCGCGATCTCGAGGAACGGGCTACCCGGGTCGAGCAGGGCGTCGACGCGGTCGCGAGGCAGCAGCTTGCCGCGGGAGACGTGGCGTTCACGGGACTTCTCGTTGCCACCGAGTGCGGCGGCCGCGAGGCGTTCCCGCAGCTCACCGACGAGCGCGAGGTGCTGGTCGCGGTGGGTGGGGAGAGTCGTTCGAGGGGTTGTCACAGGATCGTCCTCGTCGCTGGAGTTAATCTTCGATAACTGAAAACGAGGTTAACTGTGATTAACTGAGTTGTCCAGACCACACACCGAACGGAAGGGGAAGCGATGTCGGAGCCCGACGTGCAGGACGCCCCCGAGGCCCCCACGCTCCCACCCGAAGAGCGGCCCGTCACCCGGCGCAGCCAGGCGAAAGCGGATCGGCGGCGGCAACTGTTGCAGGCCGCGGCGAGGCTCGTCGCCGAACGCGGATTCGCCGGCGTGCGGCTCGAGGACCTCGGCGCCGCGGTCGGCATCAGCGGTCCCGCCGTCTACCGGCATTTCCCCAACAAGGACGCCTTGCTGGTCGAACTGCTCGTCGACATCAGCCGCCGCCTGCTCGCGGGCGGCACCGCCGTCGCCGCCGAGACCACCGACCCGGAACGCACCCTCGTGCGGCTCGTCGACTTCCACCTCGACTTCGCGCTCGGGGAACCCGACCTCATCCGTGTCCAGGACCGCGAACTGCAGTCGCTGCCCGACGACGCGCGCCGCGAAGTACGGCAGACGCAGCGCCGCTACGTCGAGATCTGGGTGGACGTGCTGCGGCGCATCGACCCGACGCTGCGCGAATCCGACGCGCGGACCATGGCGCACGCGACGTTCGGACTCATCAACTCCACGCCCCACAGCGCGATCCCCTACTCCCCCACCGCGGCGCGCGTGGTGCTGCGGCGGATGGCACTGGCCGCGCTGCGCTCCAGGGGCAGCTGAGCACCTGCGGATACGCCGGACGGGGCACGGAATTCGGGTAGTCGACTACTCGTGCCCCGGAGCGACCTCGGAGGACACACTCGAATCGGCGCCGACCGATCGGCGGGACCGGCCGGCCCGGCAGATGTCCCGACGAGAGGGGTCGTTCCATGTGCGCTCCGCGAACGATGAACACCGCGCTCGGACTCCCGAGTCCACCGGCCGACCGCAGCCGGCCCGACGGCCGGGAACGCCCGCCGGATCCCGTCGCGCTGCTGCCCGCACCCGACGAAGGCTCGTCCTTCGGTTCCCGCGCCCTCCCGGCGCCGACTGAACAGCCGTCGCGTGCAGCCGCCACCTGCCACGACTCGTCCCAGACCTACGCTCGCCAACTCCGGATCGCCGTGGCGATGCGAGGCGGCGTGAGCTTGGCGGTCTGGATGGGCGGGGCCTGCCGGGAGCTGGTCCGACTGCGACAGGGTTCTCTCGAAATCCCGGACGAATTCGTAGACGGCGCCGCCGGGGCGAAGGTCTACAAGGCATTGCTGGAGGAATGCGGGTACAGCGAGCCGGTCGAGATCGACGTCATCGCGGGCACCAGCGCCGGTGGGTTGAACGGGGTCCTGCTCGGGTGGCACCTCGCGCGCGGAGCCGGCTTCGGGGACGACGTCCGAGACATGTGGCTGCGGCTGGGCGACCTCGGCGACCTGGCCCGCCGGCCGCTGTGGAACGGACACGAGTCGCTGCTGCGCGGCGACGACTACTTCTTCCCGCAGGTCCGGAAGGCGCTCGAACAACTCGACGGTGACGGCGTTCCGTGCGCACAGGCGAACCATCCCCTCCGATTGCTCGTCACCGCCACACGACTGCGGCCACGTAACGACGCCGTGTTCCCCGGGGCCGGACCCCGCCTCGGTGCCACCGAGTCGCGGTCGTTCTTCCGGTTCCGCTACCAGGGCCGCTCCCGCGAGTTGCAGGGTTTCGACGACTTCGGTGACGCCGAACAGATGGCGTACGTCGCGCGCACCACGTCGTCGTTCCCGGGCGCATTCGAACCCGCGACCGTGAACCCATACCCGAAGAAGTCCCTGACGAGAGAGACGGGCGCACCCAACGTTCACGGCATCAGTTCCGAAACACGCACTTGTGCAACGAATCCCGAGGAATCCAATCTCGAACTCATTGACGGCGGGGTGCTCGACAACGTTCCGCTGACCTGGGCGGTACGAGCGGTCGCGGGAATGCCCGCCGACCAGGCCGTCAATCGGTGGTTGCTCTACCTGCAGCCCGACCCCGGTAACCACGCAGAGGATCCGCCGCAGACCCGGTCCGCGACGCGGATGCTGCGGTCGCTGTTCCAGACCTCGCAACTGAAGAACAACTCCGAATCCATCCTCGACGACGAGGAGAACCTCCGCCAGCTCGTCGCCGCGGAACGGCGCGAGCTGGCTGTCCTTCTCGGCATCGATCCCAACCTCGATGCACCGGAGCGGCGCGCCCCGAGCATCGAGCAGATCGACGCCTATCGAGCGGCCGTGGGGTGCGCCGAAGTACGCAGGCTGCAGCGATTGGCGAGTGCGCCCCTCACACTCGTCGGCCTGGATCCCCTGCCGATCCCCGATACCGAACAGCCGCTGCTCGCGGCATTCGCAGCCTACGACCAGTCCAAGGGTGGGCCCCTCGCCCCCGTCGACGACGCGGACGCCATGAAACTCGTCCTGCCGGACGAGAGAGTGAGCGAATCGAACGTCGGGCGCTGCGCACGCACCCCACTGGTCGCCGCGAGAGCAGTCACGCTGTTGCTGCATGCGCTGCGGCAAACCGAGTCGGCGCGAATGCAATTCGAGGTGGCACGGCAGAACCCCTACCCGCGGGACACCGAGCGCTTCGACGAGCTGGACAAGCAATTCCGGGAGCAGGACAAGCAATTCCGCGACCAGATGTCGGAACTGCGCAAGGAGATCTACACCTTGCGCTTCACGTGCGAAGTGACGGTGGCCCACCGCGACCGCGTCCTGCTCGACACCATCACCCGCGAACCCTGGCGCAAGCCCGATTCCCTACTCCGAAAAGCTTCCAACAAACCGGATTTCGAGTATCCCGAAGCATTTCCCGACGGTGGCACGAAGCGATCGCACTGGCGCACGTGGACTCGGCACGCGGCGGCCGCCGCCGCGGGAGTGCCGCCGGCGCCGCGGACACCCCCGGACGCGGTCACCTGGAAGGCCGACCCCTACGGAGCCCTGTGGGACGGAATCGTCGCGCAGACGGTATCCGTCGCTGATCTCGTCAACCGATTCCTTCCTCCCGGATCGGTCCGGATCGACCCCCTCCTCACGGTCCTGCGGCGCGCCACCGACACAGCAACCGCCGACCGCGCACTGTGCCGTCTGGAGATCGCCACCGGCCCGTCGCGGCCGGATCCGCTGGGAGCCTCGGTCGCACCCAAGCTGGTGGTCGCATCCGCAGCCGAGCAGAGCCCGCTCGAGGAGAGGATCTACGGCGAGAAGCTGAAGGAGACCGAGCGAATCTCGCGCAAGCTCAACGGAAACCGGATCGGGAACTTCGCCGCGTTTCTCAGCGCGCGGTGGCGCCAGAACGACTGGTTGTGGGGTCGTATGGACAGCGCCCAGAGCCTGGTTCGCCTCGTCGCCACGCCGGACCGCACCGCGAACATCGATGCCGAGAAGCTGCGCACACTGTTCTTCGCCGGAGCCCCCGAACGCGGCCCGTTCCGCGATCTGCTCGAACGTGAATGGGTGAACGGCATGTACGCCGACAACCCACCGGAGAAGGTCGTCGACGCGATCACTACACGATTGCACTGGGACATTCTCGAGCACGAACTCGAACACCTCCGAACATTGCACGAGCGGAAATCGGGAAAGGATCGGCCCCCGAGCTCGACCGGCCGGGAGATGCGCACACCGGCTCGAACGGTGGCGGAGGATCCGCAGCCGGCGCTGAAACTCCTCGCGGACGTCGGCGAGGAATCGGTATCCGACCTCCTGCGCCGTCCGGATCTGCGCCGGACGCAGCTGCAACTGGCGCTGGTGGGTCTGGGTGCGCTGTTCCCCGCCGGCTGGAAGAGCAAACTCGGCTATACCGCGACCAGTGTCACCGCAGGACCGCTCGCGATCCTGCCGGTGCTCCTGGCGATCCTCGCTCCGTGGGGAATGCTGGTGTCGATGCTCGCGCTCGGGATGCTCACCGCGATGATGACCGGTCGAGCGATGTCCCTTGCACAGCTACCCGCGCTGCTCGGCATGATGCTCGTTCTTGTGTGTGCGACGCGCAGATTCTGGAAATGGCGTCATTCCCGCTTCGCGGTGGGGGTCCTGGGGATCGTCGCGATCGGGAGCCTGCTGTGGGTCGGGCGGGACTGGCAGATACCCAGCAGCAGTTGGCCCTGGCCCGCGGGTGCTGCGGCGGCAGTCGTCACTGTGGCAGCACCGATGGTCGCCTCGCAGTTCACTGCCTGGCACTACGCGTGGCGCGCGCACGAACGAGGAGTTCGATGGATGCTGCCCGTCGGCGCCGTCCTCGCGTCCGCAGGTGTATCGGCCGTAGTGATCTGGGGATTCACGAACCTGTACGGCACGGAAGCCGCCGGTATCGACCCGATCGGCGCATACCCGGCGTGGAAAATCCTGGTTCTGGTGTGGATTCTGCTGGCGATGGCGTTCTGGGCGCTGCTCGTCGCCCTGTCCGTCCGGCGGGCCGAGCCATCCCCTGAGACGGCGTGACCACCGTGGACGAGCACCGATGTCCCTCACGCCGGCTCTGCGCGCACGGTCGCCGTACCGCTCCTCGAACGGAGCGGTACGGCGACCGTGGAATTCGGTTGCAGCGCGAATCCTGTCGGCGCGTGCGCCGAAGCGCTACTTGTTTCGCGTCAGCGAGGTGTAGCCGAGCGTGAGCACGGCGGCTGCGGCGATGGAGATGATCCAGCGGATCCAGTCGATGCCGCTGGTGTCGCCCTTGTCGAGCAGACCCTCCCACACCCAGTAGCCGATCAGGGCGCCCGCGATGCCGAGCACGACGGTGATCACCCAGCCCATCGCCTGCTTGCCCGGGATCACCAAGCGGGCGAGCACCCCGATGACCGCACCGAAGATGATCGTCCCGATGATGTTGCCAATCATTGCGAGCTCCTTTCCGTCCTACATGAGCCATACGGACGGTATGTCACCGATGATCATGAAGATAGCGACACGACCGGAACAGCTGGGAAAATTCGTGCAAATCGTTCCCGGACCGTCGCTCACGCGTGGACGATGACGCCCCGGATGTTCTTTCCGTCCCGCAAGTCCTGATAACCCTGATTGACCTCTTCGAGGGTATACCTGGTGGTGATCAGCTCGTCGAGTTTCAGCTGACCGGCGTCGTACAGCCGCAGCAATCGCACGATGTCGTACTGCGGATTCGCCGAGCCGAACAGCGATCCCTTGATGGTCTTCTGGAACAGGGTCAGTTCGCATCCCGATACGTGCACCGTCAGCTTCTCGGGATTGGCCAGGCCGGTGATGACCACGGTGCCGCCCTTGCCGACGACCGAGGTGGCCGCCGCGACGACTGCCTCGTCGACGGTCCCGACGAGGATCAGAGCGGCGTCGGCGCCCTGTCCCCAGCTCAGTTCTCTGACCTTCTCCGCGGCCTCCTCGGCCGTCGCGTACGCGTGGGTGGCCCCGAATTTCAGGGCGGTGTCCCGTTTGAAGTCCACCGGGTCGACGACGACGATGTACTTCGCGCCCGCGTGCACGCAGCCCTGGACCGCATTGACGCCGAGCCCGCCGATTCCGTAGATGACGACGATGTCGCCGGGTCGCACATCCCCGGCGTACACGGCGGTGCCCCACCCGGACGGAACCCCGCACCCGACGAGCACCGCGGTTTCGAGCGGCAGCCAGTCGTCGACCTTGACGACCGAGTGCTGCGAGATGGTGGCACGTTCGGAGAAGGTGCCGAGCATGCACATGGCACCGAAGTCCGTGCCGCCGGAGTGGAACCGGAAGGTTCCGTCGGGCATGGAGCCTTCGAGGATCGTGGCGCCCATGTCGCACAGGTTCTGCCGGCCGGTCGAGCAGTACCGGCAGGTGCCGCAGTTCGGGATGAAGCTGCATACGACGTGGTCACCGGGCTTGACCTTCGTGACGCCGGGACCGACCTCCTCGATGATGCCGGAGCCTTCATGGCCCCCGACGATCGGGAAACGCGGCGGCAGGTCGCCGTCGGTCAGATGCAGATCGGAATGGCACAGACCCGCTGCGGCGTATTTGATGAGGACCTCGCCCGGGCCGGGCCCGTCGAGGTCGAGTTCCATGATTTCGAAGGGTCGTCCAGTTTCGAGCAGCACTGCCGCCTTGGTCTTCATCGTTCATCTCCTCGGATCGACAACCGGCCGGTCACCCCCGACTCAGTGTGTCATGGATCACATCGGCTGCCCGGTGGTCGGAGAGAACGCGTTTCGTCCGGCTCGCCGAACCCGGCACGACCGACCGGGTTCCGGTGCTAGCGTCCGGGTCATGGGCGCCGGCGCTCGGGGACTGCTTGCCGTGAGCGTGGTCGCCCTCGTGGCGGGCATCGCGATCGGTTTCGTGGGCGGGGCGTTCCGCTGGTGCCTCGAGATCGCCGATCGGTGGCGTTTCGAGCTGCTCGAGTGGGCCGGCCGCGCCCCCGGCCCGGGCTGGCTCGTCCCGGTCGCCGTCGCAGCGCTCGGGGCCGCGGCTGCGGCGATGATCGTCCGGCTCGTGCCGTTGGCGTCGGGCAGCGGAATCCAGCACGTCGAGGCGGTGTACCGGGGGGAGGCCGATCCCGCGCCCCTCCGGCTGGTCCCTGCGAAGTTCGTCGGTGGGCTGCTCGCCATCGGATCGGGTCTCGTCCTCGGCCGCGAAGGCCCGACCGTGCATATGGGTGCGGCCATCGGGACCGAAACCGGACGCCGCGCAAGACTTCCCGAATCCGATGTCCGCATCACCGAATGCGCGGTGGCGGGTGCGGGGCTCGCCGTCGCATTCAATGCGCCGATCGGTGGGGCCCTGTTCGTGTTCGAGGAGGCGACCGGAATATTCCGCACGCGCATCGTGATACCGACCCTGTTCGCGGTCGCCTCGGCCGTGACCTGTTCCCGATTGATCACCGGCGACCGCCCCGACTTCGCGGTGGGCGCGATCGATTCCGCGTCACCGGTTCTGCTTCCGCTGTTCGTCGTGTTCGGCGCCGCCACAGGCGTTCTCGGCGTCCTCTACAACAAGCTGATCCTCGGATTCCTCGCGGTCGCCTCCGCGGTGCACCGAGTACCTCCGGTCGTGGTCGCCGCGCTGATCGGGGCGATCGTCGGACTGCTGCTCGTGTTCGATCCGCTCGCCGCCGGTGGCGGTGACACCCTCTCCCAGCGCATCGTGGGCGGTGAAGGCGTGCTGCTGCCCGGCGCTCTGGGGTTGCTGCTCATGCGATTCGTCGCCGGACCGCTGTCCTATGCGGCGGGGACACCCGGTGGCCTGTTCGCCCCTCTGCTCGCCGTCGGCGCCCTGTGGGGGCTGATCTTCGCCGGCGTTGCCGATCTCGTTCTGCCCATTCACGATCCGGGGCTCGGTGTGTCGATGGCGATCGTCGGCATGTCGGCGTTCTTCGCCGCGACGGTACGCGCCCCGTTCACCGGCATCGTGCTCGTGATCGAGATGACCGCCGTCTCCGCGATCACCGTTCCGATGGCCGTGGCATCCGCTGCGGCGGTGCTCGTCGCCCAGCTCGCCGGCTCGGCTCCGATCTACGACAGCCTGCGGCACCGGATGCTCACATGAGCCGTGTGCCGTTGTGGCGGTCGGAGCCGCCACAACGGCACACCGGCGGCGGAGCCGCACTATCGACTGATGAGGTCCACCGACAGTTGCCGCATCTCGACCTTGCGGATCTTCCCGGTGACCGTCATCGGGAACTCGTCGACGACGTGGACGTAGCGGGGGATCTTGTAGTGCGCGAGCTTGCCGGTGCAGTACTCGCGGAGCGAGTCGGCGTCGAGCGGTTCGGCGCCCTCACGCATCTTGATCCACACCATCAGTTCCTCGCCGTACTTCTGGTCGGGGACGCCGACGACCTGGGCGTCGAGGATGTCCGGATGGGTGTAGAGGAACTCCTCGATCTCGCGCGGGTAGATGTTCTCGCCGCCGCGGATCACCATGTCCTTGATGCGGCCGGTGACCGAGACGTAGCCGTCGGCGTCCATGACACCGATGTCGCCGGTGTGCATCCACCGCGCGGCATCGATGGCTTCGGCGGTCTTTTCCGGCTGGTTCCAGTAGCCGAGCATCACGGAGTATCCGCGCGTGCACAGTTCCCCGGGTTCGCCGCGCGGCACGGTCAGACCGGTCGCCGGATCGACGACCTTGACCTCGAGGTGCGGTCCGACGCGGCCGACCGTCGCGGTCCGCTGGACGATGCTGTCGTCGCTGCGGGTCTGCAACGACACCGGCGACGTCTCGGTCATGCCGTAGCAGATCGACACCTCGGTCATGCCCATACGTTCGATGACTTGCTTCATCACCTCGACGGGGCACGGCGAGCCCGCCATGATGCCGGTACGCAGGCTCGACAGGTCGTAGCCCTCGAAGCCGGGGTCGGCGAGTTCGGCGATGAACATCGTGGGGACACCGTAGAGCGAGGTGCAGCGTTCCTCCGCGACGGCCGCGAGCGTCTGCGCCGCTTCGAACGACGGACCCGGAATCACCATGGTGGCACCGTGACTCGTGCATGCCAGGTTCCCCATGACCATCCCGAAGCAGTGATAGAACGGCACCGGGATGCACACCTTGTCCTGCTCGGTGTAGTGGCACAGTTCCCCGACGAAGAATCCGTTGTTGAGGATGTTGTGATGGCTGAGGGTGGCCCCCTTGGGGAAACCCGTTGTTCCCGAGGTGTATTGGATGTTGATCGGGTCGTCCGGGGACAGGTCGGCCTGCGCGGCGGCGAGCCGGGTGCGATCCGCGGCCAGTGCGGCCTTGCCGGTCTCGACGAGGTCGTTCCATTCGGGGAGCCCGAGCAACACGACCTGTTCGAGATCCGGGCAGTTGCCGCGCACCTCGGCGATCATCGCGGCGTAGTCGGAGGTCTTGAAACTCGGCGCGGCGACCAGCATCCGGATCCCGGCCTGGGTGAGCACGTATTGCAGTTCGTGCGACCGGTAGGCGGGATTGATGTTGACGAGGATCGCCCCGATCTTGGCGGTGGCGTACTGCACGAGCACCCATTCGGCACAGTTCGGCGCCCAGATGCCGACCCGATCGCCCTTGCCGATGCCCGCATGCAGCAGGCCCAGCGCGAGCGCGTCGACCTCGGCGGCGAGCTCGGTGTACGTCCAGCGCCGGCCGGTGGGACGGTCGACGAGGGCGTCCCGGTCTCCGTGCCGGGCGACGGTGCGGTCGAAGTTGTCGCCGATCGTGTCACCGAGCAGCGGAACGTCCCACGCGCCCGAGGCGTAGCTGGGGATTTCGGGTGTGGCGATGCCGGTCATCGATTTCTCCTGGGGTGTGCGCAGCCCGGGTAGGTGGTACTCGTCCACCATCCTTACCCTTTCCGGGCCACCGATGTTCGAATTCTGGACAGCTGCTGCCGTCACGACAGCCGAGAACGGCGCCCTCCCCGGGGGTGATGGGGAGGGCGCCTGCGCGATCTACAGAGCCCGATCGCGGGTCTCGACGAGCGCCCTGGTGCAAACCAGGCTCAGGACGCCGAGGACAGCGAGCATCACGCCGATTGCGATGCCGCCGTAGGACGCGGCCAGCGGCGCGGCGAGCATCGGCGGGATGGCGCCGCCGAGGACACCGGCGAGGTTGTAGCCGAGGCCCGCACCGGTGTAGCGGTACCGGGTGTGGAACATCTCCGGCAGGAGCGCGCCGCAGGGGCCGTAGGCGATGCCGAAGATCGCCAGGGTGACGACCATGCCGATGACGAACGCGGCGGGCGAACCGGTGTCGAGCAGCGGGAACAGTGCCAGCGCCCACACGACGGAGAAGCCGCAGGAGATCATGATGACGCGGCGGCGTCCGACCCGGTCGGAGTACAGCGCGGAGAGCACGATGGAGAGGCCGAACACGAGCGAGGCGCCGATGCCGACGACGAGCACGAACGGTCGCGAGAATCCGAGGGTCTTCGTCGCGTAGCTGGTCAGGTAGGCGGTGCCCATGTAGAAGAAGGCGAACATGATCGCCAGCGCGCCGGCCGAGAGCAGGATCTCCTTGGTCTGGTAGCGCAGCGCGTCGAGGAACGGCAGGGTGCGCTTCTCGGTGGACGCGGCAGTTCCGTTACCCGCAGCTGCGCGGGCTGCCGCCTCGGCACGGAAGACCGGGGTCTCCTCGATGGCGAGCCGCATGTAGAGGCCGATGGCGACGAGAACGATGCTGAACAGGAACGGAATTCGCCAGCCGTAGTTGAGGAACGCGTCGTTGGTGTCGCCGAGCGCGAGGCCGGTGAACAGGAACGTGCCGCTCGACAGGGCGAAGGCGATCGCCGGCCCGAGCTGCGGGAACATCGCGTACAGGCCGCGTTTGCCGGGCGGGGCGTATTCGGCGGTGAGCAGGGTCGCGCCCGCCCATTCGCCGCCGACGGCGAAGCCCTGGGCGAATCGCAGGAGCACCAGGATGATCGGGGCGGCCACGCCGATGGTCTCGGCCCCGGGCAGCAGACCGATGAGCAGGGTCGAGAGGCCCATCAGCAGCAGGGTGGACACGAGGGTCTTCTTGCGGCCGATGCGGTCGCCGAAGTGTCCGAACAGCATGGCGCCGACGGGCCGGGCGATGAACGCGACGGCGAACGTCGCGAACGCGGCGACGGTGCCGGCCGTGGCTCCGAGGGCGGGGAAGAACACCGTCGGGAACACGAGGGCGGCGGCGGTGCCGTAGATGAAGAAGTCGTAGAACTCGATGGTGGTGCCGATGCAACTGGCGATCGCGACTCGCCGGATGCCGGGGCCGCTCTTGCTGGATGCGGGCGGGGCGACTGGGCGCCGGCCCCCGGGCGCGACCGAGGGTTCGTTCCCCGGTGTCGACACAGTGGTCACGGTTGTCCTCCGTTGGTTTTCCGTCCGGGCCGCGGCGGCGTCCGCTGCGACTGGAGGAAAAAGTAGTGACCCGCCTCACTCCCCCACTACCCCCGAAAGGGGGGTGGCTGTGAGACGGGTCACATAGTTCGCTTAACGAAAGACAATGCGTGTGGTGACGGCAGGCGTCAGCGACCCGCCGCGCCCGACAGCTCCGCCCGCATCTCGTTCCACACCGTGGCGTACGAATCGATGTTGCCGGCCGTCGCCCACGTCAGGGCGCCGCCCTTGACCTTGCCGAGCGCCTCGGCGAACAGATCCTGATACCGGGACAGGCGTGGCACGAACGCGGACACGTCGTCGAAAACGTTCTGCGCCTTGCGATCCAACGCAACGAGAGCGTCGACGAAGCTGTCCGCCTCCACATCCGCCAGGATGCCGGCGAGCTCCTCGTCGAGCGCCTCGAACTGCTCGAACAGCTCGGCGATCGAGTCCTCGTCGATGGACACACGCTCGGCGTCGAGCTGATCGGACAGCTCCGAGCGGCCCTTGTCGCTCAGCGAGATCGCGCCGCCCTGCTCGGTGGCCTTGCCCTGCTCGATCAGCGCGTCGTAGGCGGCCTGTCCCGCGCTCACCCCCACCCCCAGGTGAGCGGCGATCACCTCCGCGGTGACAGCCTTCTTCAACGACACCGTCTGCAGCAGCGCCAGCTCGTCGACATTTCCTGCGAACGCCATATCCCACTCCTCATCGCCCGGCCCGCGGGCGGGTCCGTCCCGCCCGGTCGGACGGTGCCTCGATTCTCGCCCACGGGGTGCGGGTGCAGAGAACCCGACCTCGGCGTTCACGGCCCGCCCCGGGGCGACGAGCTTAGGATAGGCTCCGCATTCATGCGTATTCGCTCCACCCGCGGCCGGTTCGCCGCCGCCTCCCTCCTGCTCACCTTCGCCCTCGCCGCGTGCGGCGGCACCGACCCCGGCAGCAGCGGTTCCGCCGCCGGCAACACCGACGTTGCCACCGGCGGCCGTCTGTTCGCCACCGCCGACGAGGAAACCGCGAAGCTCGGCAGCGACGCCGCGCCGGGCGAGTTCCCCCGCACCGTCACCCATGCGCTCGGCGAGGCCGAGATCCCCGCGAAGCCGGAACGCGTCGTCGTCCTCGACAGCGGCGAACTCGACGCCGTGTTGTCGCTGGGCATCACCCCGGTCGGACTCGCGAGCCCCGAGGGCGCCGCCGGGCAGCCCTCCTACCTCGCCGACAAGCTGGACGGCGTCGCCGACGTCGGCACGATCAACAACCTCGATCTCGAAGCCATCACCGCGCTGAAGCCCGACCTGATCCTCGGCAGCAAGCTGCGCGTGGACAAGCTGTACCCGCAGCTGTCGACGATCGCCCCCACCGTCCTGGCGATCCGCCCCGGCTTCCCGTGGAAGGAGGACTTCCTGCTCGTCGCGGACGCCCTCGGCGAGGAGGACACCGCGGAAGCACAGCTCAACGCGTACCAGACCCGTGCCGACGAGGTGCGCGCGGCGATCTCCGGTGATCCGAGCATCTCGCTGGTCCGGTTCATGTCCGGCAAGATCCGCCTCTACGCGAACAAGTCGTTCATCGGCGTGATCCTGCAGGACGTGGGCCTGCGTCGCCCGGAGATCCAGAACATCGACGAACTCGCCGCGGAGATCAGCCCGGAGACGATCGCCGAAGCCGACGGCGACTGGGTGTTCTACTCGAACTACGGCGCGCAGGACGCACAGGCCGAGGTCGTCGGCGGCCCGCTGTGGGCGAACCTCGAAGCCGTGAAGAACGGGAAGGCCGTGGCCGTCAGCGACGAGACGTGGTTCCTGGGCCTCGGACCGACCGGCGCCATGCGGGTTCTCGACGACCTCGAGCAGCTACTCGCCGGCAACTGATCCGGCGACGGTCTCCCCCGGTCCGACGGCGCGCGAGGTGTCCTTGAGGTCGACACCGGAGCGGCCCAGCCGTCGCGCGCCGTCGACCAGACCGGCGACGACACGGGCGGCGCCGTCGTAACCGAGCCCGCCGGGCGGATGGATGTTGGACACGCAGTTGCGTTCCGCATCCGTCCGCCCCGGTTTCGGATCGTGGGTGAGATACACCCCGAGACTGTCGGCCACGGACAGCCCCGGCCGCTCCCCGATCACCACGAGCACGGTGCGGACACCGAGGGCCGCACCGATGTGGTCGCCGAGCGCGACCCGCGCCGAGGTCGCGATAACCGGGGGCGCCACCGTCAGGTGCCGCGGCAGGGCCGCGACGATCGCGGCGACGAGCGCCGCGCCGTGTTCGGCGAGCGCCCGCGGCGACAGTCCGTCGGCGAGCACGAACCCGATGTCCGCACCGGTCGCGGGAACGTCGCCGAGGTCCTCGGGAATCCGGCCCAGATCGGGCCGCCGCAGGTATTCGCCGCGGTCACCGACTCGGCTGCGCACCACCACCGGAGTGCCGATACCCAACCGATCGATCTGCGCGGCAAGAGTTTCCACGTCGAGCGGCTGGTGCACGGCGTCGCGTGCGGCGGCGTGCGCGGCCCGGAACTCGAGCATCCGCGCGGTCGGGACCCCGTCCCCCGCCCGCCCCAGCCCGATGCGCGCCTGCGTGACCGCGCGCAGCGGTCCCCAGAAGTCCGCCGTCATGCGGCACCACCGGTGAGAGCACGCAGCGGCGACGCGGCCGGGTCGACCGGCAGGACCCTCCCGTCGTCGTCGGCCATGCCCAGTCCGCGCAGCCAGCGCTCGAATTCCGGGGCGGGCCGCAACCCGAGGGCCCGCCGCACGTACAGGGCGTCGTGGAAGGACAGGGACTGGTAGCCGAGCATCACGTCGTCGGCACCGGGCACCGTGATCACGAACGACACACCGGCGACGCCGAGCAGCGTGAGCAGCGTGTCCATGTCGTCCTGGTCTGCCTCGGCGTGGTTCGTGTAGCAGACGTCGACGCCCATCGGCAGGCCCAGCAGTTTGCCGCAGAAGTGGTCCTCGAGGCCGGCCCGCACGATCTGTTTCCCGTTGTAGAGATATTCCGGCCCGATGAACCCGACGACCGTGTTGACCAGCAGCGGATCGAACTCCCGCGCGACCGCGTAGGCGCGGGCCTCGAGGGTCTGCTGATCGACCGGGCGACCCCCGGTACCGAGGTGTGCACCGGCGGACAACGCCGAGCCCTGACCGGTCTCGAAGTACATGACGTTGTCGCCGACGGTGCCGCGCCCGAGCGAACGCGCCGCCTCGTGCGCCTCCCGCAGCATCGAGAGGTTCACTCCGAAACCGGTGTTCGCACCCTCGGTGCCGGCGATCGACTGGAACACCAGATCGACCGGGGCACCGGCCTCGATCAACCCGACGGTGGTGGTGACGTGCGAGAGCACACACGACTGCATCGGAATCGCGAAACGTTGCCGCATCTCGTCGAGCAGGTGCAGCAGATCCGCGGTGGCCTGCGGGGAATCGGATGCCGGATTGACACCGACGACGGCGTCGCCGCATCCCATGAGCAGCCCATCGAGCGTCGCGGCGGCGATGCCGCGCGGGTCGTCGGTCGGATGGTTGGGTTGCAGGCGGGTCGCGAGGCGGCCCGGCAAGCCGACGGTCGTGCGGAACCCGGTCGTGACGGTGACCGCGCGGGCCACCGCGACGAGATCCTGATTGCTCATGAGTTTGCTGACGGCAGCGACCATTTCGGGTGTCAGACCCGGCGCCAGGGCGGCGAACGTGTCGGCCGCGTCGGGGGCCGTGGCGTCGGTGAGCAACCGGTCGCGCAGATCGCCGACGGTCAGGTGCGCGATCGGGTGGAACGCGTCGCGGTCGTGCCGGTCGAGGATCAGCCGGGTGACCTCGTCCGACTCGTACGGCACCACCGTCTCGGTGAGGAACCGGTCGAGCGGGACCTCGGCGAGCGCCCATTGGGCCGCGGCACGTTCGGCGTCGGATTCGGCTGCGCACCCGGCCAATTCGTCGCCGGACCGCAGCGGGCCGGCCTTGGCGAGCAGGTCGACGAGGCCGTCGAAACGGTAGGTCGTGCCGGCGAGTCGGTGGGTGTAGATCGTCACTTCAGTTCGGCCTCCGCGGCAGCGAGTGCGGCGAACTCCTCGTCCGGGGAGTTCGCGACCAGCCGGTGCCGGCTGTAGAGCCCGAAGTACGCCATGAACGCGGCGAAGGCACCGAGGGTCCACAGTGCGGCGATCGGGTCGACCAGGAAGGTCGCGACGACCGCGATCGCGGCGACGACCAGCGCGAAGGATGTCGTGACCACGCCGCCGGGCGTGCGGTACGGACGCGGCATGCCGGGTTCGCGGACGCGCAGCACGATGTGGCTCACCATCATCAGTACGTAGCTCACAGCGGCCCCGAACACTGCCATGTTCAACAGCATCGCACCTTCGCCGGTCAACGACAGCGCGAAGCCGATGACGCCGGGGACGATCAGCGCGAGCATCGGCGCCTTGCGCCTGTTGGTCACCGACAGGCT
The DNA here is from genome assembly GCF_048897285.1 of Rhodococcus sp. O3. Lineage (NCBI taxonomy): Bacteria > Bacillati > Actinomycetota > Actinomycetes > Mycobacteriales > Nocardiaceae > Rhodococcus > Rhodococcus sp. O3. Next base: position 11,235 of record NZ_JBMBTE010000066.1, on the reverse strand, counting down.
CGTCGGGAGGTAACCCGCCCGCGAGAGCGCGAACGTCTGACGCGAATACGCGTACATGATCGAGAAGAAGCTCGCGATCAGCCCGGCGAGACCGATGTAGTTGACGACCTTGGCCGCGCCGGTGTCGCCGAGCGCCTCGACGAGCGGATTCCCGGACGTCGACAGCTCCTCGGAGCCGAGGGCGCCGGTCGCGAGGAACAGCACTGCCGCACCGGTGACCAGCAGGATCACCATCGACACGATGATCCCCTTGGGGACGTTCTTCTCCGGTTCGGTGGCCTCCTCGGCGGCGAGCGGTACCCCTTCGACCGCGAGGAAGAACCAGATCGCGAACGGCACCGCCGCCCACACGCCGATCAGCCCGAACGGCAGGAACGCCGAGGCCCCGGCCGCGCTCTCGTCGACGGGGATGTCGGTCAGGTTGGCGCTGTCGAAGAGCCCGGCCGCGGACACGGCGAACACGACGAGCCCGACGAGGGCGATGGCGGTGATCACGAACATCGCCTTGAGCGCCTCACCGGCGCCGGTGAGGTGGATGCCGATGAATATCGCGTAGACCGCGAGGTACACCCACCAGCCGTCGGTGATGCCGAACAGTTCCAGTGATTCGACGTAGGCACCGATGAACGTGGCGATGGCGGCGGGAGCGATCGCGTATTCGATGAGAATCGCTGTGCCGGTGGCGAACCCGCCCCACGGACCGAGCGCCCGCCGGGCGAAGGTGTATCCGCCGCCGGCGGCGGGCAGCGCCGAGGACAGTTCGGCCATGCCGAGCACCATCGCGAAGTACATGCCCGCGATGACGATTGCCGCGACGAGCAGGCCGCCGAACCCGCCTTCGGCCAGGCCGTTGTTCCAGCCGGCGTAGTCGCCTGAGATCACGTAGCTCACCCCGAGACCGGCGAGCAGCACCCAGCCCGCGGAACCCTTTCGGAGGCTGCGCTTCTCGAGGTACTCGCTGCTTTCGAGATGGGCGTCGACGCCGTCGTGGTGGAGGGCTGCCTCGGCACCGGCTGCGATCGGATCGGGTGGGGCCATGGTTCCTCTTCTCCTCGAGGGGCGCCCGCCGGGTCGACCGGGCACGCCGAGAACACCGCGCGATCCCACGGTACGGGCGATGTGTGCCCGCTGCGTCAGCGCAAGGTCACGGAAGAGTTACGAGGTGGCGCCGCGCGCGGGTGGGACGGGACACGCGTCGGCGGCCTCGGCGACCACGGTCGGCTCGGTCGCCGGTTCCGGGCGGGCACCGGCCGCCCAATCCCTGCCGAGCAGCGGCGCCGCGGAGGCGAGTGCCGCGGTCTCGTCGTCGGTGAACACGACGCCGCGGCTGAGGAACCGCAGCCCCTCGGGCGCCTCCAGACTGAACCCCGAGCCTCGACCGGGCACGACGTCGAGCACGAGTCGGGTGTGCTTCCACGCGTCGAACTGGGAACCGGAGATCCACACCGGCACCGCGTCCCTGTCGCCGGGAAGCGTGCGGGCGGTCTCCCCCACCGCGAGCCGCAGGTCGAGCAGACCGAGCAGCACGTCGCGGTCGCCGACGACGAACTCGCCGTCCGGGTAACACATCGGCGCCGACCCGTCGCAGCACCCGCCGGACTGGTGCATCATCAGCGGCCCGTGCCGGCCGGCAAGGCGGCGCAGGAGTTCGACGGCGTCGGCGGTGGTGACGACGCGCGGCGGAACAGGCATGCGTGCGGTCCCTTCTGACGTTTCCCGGCCTCTGACGTTTCCCGGCGTGCTCCGGTGTCCACCACCCGCTTCCGGTGTCCACCACCCGCTTCCGGTGTCCACCGCCCGTTCCCGAGCGAATGTATCGCTCGTCTCCTTCAATCGACTGAACGATACATTCGCTCGGGAGGACCGGCGGGTGGAGCGGGGGTCGATCAGAAGAAGCCCTGGGCCTTGGGGGCGTAGGACACCAGGAGGTTCTTCGTCTGCTGGTAGTGGTCGAGCATCATGTGGTGGTTCTCGCGACCGATGCCGGACTGCTTGTAGCCACCGAACGCCGCGTGCGCCGGGTACTGGTGGTAGGTGTTCGTCCACACCCGCCCGGCCTGGATCGCGCGACCGGCCCGGTAGGCGACGCCGCCGTCGCGGGACCACACGCCGGCGCCGAGACCGTACAGGGTGTCGTTGGCGATGGAGATCGCGTCGTCGAAGTCCTTGAACGAGGTGACCGACACGACGGGACCGAAGATCTCCTCCTGGAAGATCCGCATCTTGTTGTGGCCGCTGAACACCGTCGGCTGGACGTAGTAGCCGCCGGACAGGTCGCCGCCGAGGTCGGCGCGTTCACCACCGGTGATGACGGTGGCGCCTTCGTTCTTGCCGATCTCGATGTAGGACAGGATCTTCTCGAGCTGGTCGTTGGAGGCCTGCGCGCCGATCATGGTGTCGGTGTCGAGCGGGTTGCCCTGACGGACCGCCTTCGTGCGGACCGCGGCGAGCGACAGGAACTCGTCGAAGATGTCCTGCTGGATCAGCGCGCGGGACGGGCACGTGCACACCTCGCCCTGGTTGAGCGCGAACATGGTGAAGCCCTCGAGCGCCTTGTCCTGGTAGTCGTCGTTCGCCGACAGGACATCGGAGAAGAAGATGTTCGGGCTCTTGCCGCCGAGCTCGAGGGTGACCGGGATCAGGTTCTGCGACGCGTACTGCATGATCAGGCGGCCGGTGGTGGTTTCGCCGGTGAACGCGATCTTGCGGATGCGCGGGCTCGACGCGAGCGGCTTGCCCGCTTCCACACCGAAACCGTTGACGATGTTCACCACACCGGGCGGCAGCAGATCGCCGATGACGGAGATCAGGTACAGGATCGACGCCGGGGTCTGCTCGGCCGGCTTGAGGACGACCGCGTTGCCTGCGGCCAGCGCAGGAGCGAGCTTCCACACGGCCATGAGGATCGGGAAGTTCCACGGGATGATCTGGCCGACGACGCCGAGCGGCTCGTGGAAGTGGTACGCGACCGTCTCCGAATCGATCTCCGAGATGGAACCTTCCTGCGCGCGAATGGCTCCCGCGAAGTAGCGGAAGTGATCGATCGCGAGCGGGATGTCCGCGTTGAGGGTTTCGCGGATCGGCTTGCCGTTGTCCCACGACTCGGCGAGCGCGATCGACTCGAGGTTCTCCTCGATGCGGTCGGCGATCTTGTTGAGGATGATCGCGCGCTCGGCCGGCGAGGTCTTGCCCCACGCCGGAGCGGCGGCGTGCGCGGCGTCGAGCGCGAGTTCGATGTCCTCCTCGGTGGACCGGGCGACCTCGGTGAAGGGCTGTCCGGTGACCGGGGTGACGTTCTCGAAGTACTGCCCCTTGACCGGCGCGACCCACTGGCCGCCGATCCAGTTGTCGTAGCGGGCCTGGAAGGACATCAGGGCGTCGGGTGAACCGGGGCGGGTGTACACGGTCATCGGTGTCTCTCCTGCGTGTCGTCGGGCCGCACTGTGTGCGGGACGGTCGGATCGTCCCCTCGCGGGGTGTGATCCGGAACACTAGGAGCAACGGGGTTGCAACTACGTTGCGAGTTGCCGATCCAACAGATCAATCCTGGCCTTGACCTGCGCATACATCGCCGAACCGGGATCGAGGGCGGTGAGGTACGCGGACCAGGCGGTGAGGTCGTCGCGGCCGTGTACCGACGACGTCCACTGCGCCAGCAGGTGCGCATCGCCGCCGCGCAGCAGCGCCGCCTGCACGCGGGTGCGCAGTTCGTCGCGGATCTCCTCGACCCCCGGCGCGGCCGAACCGGGCAGCACCGGCCCGGTGTACAGGCGCACCGCGGTCGCGGTGTCGCCGCGGTCGAGAGCGGCGCGGACGTCGGCGACATCGGTGACGAGGTCGCCGAGCAGCCGATACGGCCGCGATCCCACCCGATCCGATCCGAAGGTTTTGCGCAGCCGCGACATCTCGGCACGAATCGTCACCGAGTCGAGTTCGGCCTCGTCGAGCAGGACCGCGAGCCGGTCTGCGCCGAGCCCCTCCGGATGATCGGCGAGCAGCAACAGAATCTCGGCGTGCCGCTGCGACAACGGGATCCGCTGCCCGTCGCGGTGCAGCATCGGCCGACCCGACCCGAACGTCTCGAGACGGGGCATCGATCCGCTCAGCAGATGCGGGGCGCTCATGAGGTGCAACCGCAACTCCGCCTCGGCGGCGGCGACGGTCGCACGGACGAGTTGCAGCACTTCCGGCACGGCGACGCGCGGACCACCGGTGATGTCGATGGCGCCCAGGATCCGGCCGCTGATCGGATCGTGCACCGGCGCCGCCGAACAACTCCAGTCGTGCACGGTCCGGTTGAAATGCTCGGCGGCGAAGATCTGCACCGAATGATCCAGCGCCAGAGCGGTTCCGGGAGCATTGGTGCCGACGTGGTCCTCACTCCAGTCGGCGCCCTCGACGAAACTCATCGACAGCGCCCGGTCGCGGGCGGAGTGATCACCCTCGACCCACAGCAACCGGCCGCGCTCGTCGCTGATCGCGACGAGCAGACCGTCGTCGGCGGCGTCCTCGACGAGGAGCTTGCGCACGACCGGACGGATCAGCGCCATCGGATGCCCCGAGCGGTATTCCTCCAGGTCGACGCCGGTGAGCAGGCTCGGCTGGTCGACCGAATCCGGGTCGATGCCGCGTTCGACGCTGCGCAGCCACGAATCGCGCACGACCGAGCGGACCGCCGATGTGCCCTCGCGCGCGTCCAGGAAGGATCGATGGGCCGACGACACGCGCAGCGCGTGCACGGCGGCGTCGTCCCCGGGCCGCAGCGCCACCCAGGGGTTCACCGACGGCTTCGTTGTCTCGGTCATCTACCGGCGTCCTCCTTGCCGACACTGTAGTCCGGATCACACAGGTGGCGCCAAGCGCCCGGTGTTGCGTTGTGGCGCCCCTGACCGCCACAAAGAGACACCGAAGCGGTGGGCGAGCATGACGGCGGTGGCGTGGGGGCCGCGGCTCGGCACCTCGGGGAACACGGACGTGTCGACGACGCTCAGCCCCTCGATGCCGTGGACGCGGCACCGTTCGTCGACGACCGACCCGTCGTCGGTGCCCATCCGGCACGTACCGGACAGGTGCAAGGACGTCCCGAGGTGCGTGGTGAGACTGCTCGTGTCGACGAGGTCGGTCATCGCGCCGAGCAGGTCGGTGGCGAGGTGGACACCCTCACGGAGGTCGGCACGATCCTGCGGATGCTCGAGATAGCGGTAGTCCAGGACGGGCGCGGACCGGGGATCGCCGGGATCGAGCAGAATCCGTCCGCGGCTGCGGGGACGGGTGAGCACGACGCCGAGCACCGGGTCGGCGATGCCGCTTCCCGGGATCGCCGTGCCGAACGGCACTGTGTAGGGGCGCAATTCGAGCGAGCGCGTGTGGAGAACCGTCTCGAGTAGCGGCGTCCCCGTCGGCAGTTTACGCCGGTAGCGGTATCCGATCGCAATCTCGGGATGATCGGCGAAGTCCCGGACGACTCCCGGAAGGTCGTGCAGCACAGCGATTCCGAGTCGCCGCAGTTCGTCGGCGGGGCCGATACCGGAGAGCATCAGCAGTTGCGGTGAGTGCACGGCGCCCGCGCACACCACGACGTGACCGGCCGTGATCGTTCGGGCGGCCGCTCCGTCGGCGACCTCGACCCCCACCGCGCGACCGTTCGCCAGGACGATCCGCAGCACCTCCGTGCCGGTGGCCACCGTCAGGTTCGTCCGGTGCAGGACCGGCAGCAGGTACGCGAGGGCGGGACCGACGCGCATCCCGTCGCGGATGTTGAGCGGGACGCGGCCGACGCCGTCGGGCCCGGGAGCATTCAGGTCGTCGACGGCCGTGAATCCCGTCGCGACCGCGGTCTCGTGGAACGCGGCGGACATCGGGTGCAGCCGGTCCCACGGGACCCGCCCGACCGGCACTGGACCGTCGCTGCCGTGCAGGTCGCCGGAAAAGTCGGAGTCGGTTTCGAGGGCGCGGAAGTCGGCGAGCACCTCGTCGTAGGCCCACGACGCCGGCCAGCGGGCGAGATCACCGGGCCGGGCCCGCACGAAGTACGCCCCGTTGACGGCACCGGAACCGCCGAGGACCCGTCCCCGCGACACCGTGGTGGCGACCTCGGAGGTGAGCCGCGCCGTGTACCGGGTCGCCCAGATACTGTCCGGACCGACGGGAACGGTTGCTGCAGTCCGGATTTCGTCGGGGGTATCGTGCACGGTCCGGTATCCGGGTCCGGCCTCGAGAAGCAGCACGGATCGATCCGGGTCGTCGCTGAGCCGCGCCGCGACCACGGATCCGCAGCTTCCTCCACCGACCACGACGACGTCGGCGTGTGCCGGCAGCACGTCAGTTCCGGATGTCGGGGATCAGTGCGGCCGGGTCGCGGGCATCGAGCGCACCCTTCCACAGTCCGGCACCGTACGCGAGATCGTCGAGCCGTTTGTAGAGCACGTAGCGCACGGGATCGAGACCGCCCTTCTCGCGGTGCCCGAACCAGTCCCAGAGTCCTTCCGCGACAGCGAAAGCCGCGACCGTCCGCCGTACCCGGGCGGAGAACAGCGAGGCGACGAGGGTGACCGGCCAGTAGTGCCGGCAGAGTGCGGAGGCGAGCTGCCACATGCCTCCGGCGAAACCCTGCACGGTGAGTACCGCGGCGATGCGGGTGGGCTGGTCCAATTCGGTGAACATGCGCCGCAACCGCAGCAGGGTCACGAGCAGCGATATCGCCGAACCGACCGCCCCGAGGCGGGTGCAGGTGGCGGCGGCGACGCAGGCGAACAACGTCCACACCGACATCACCATCGGGGCGACGGATCCGGGGTGCCGCGCCGCGAGCGGAGCGGCCCCGGTTCCGTAGAACGCCTTGCGGGTGAACCACTTCCGGAATCCGATCCGGTGGTCGTGCGCGACCCGCGCGACCGGCTCGTAGCGCAGTCGCCAACCGGACTGCTGCAGCCGCCAGCACAGGTCGACGTCCTCCGCGACGTGCATGGTCTCGTCGAACCCGCCGAGTTCGTCCAGCACCTCGCGGCGCACGACCATCGCGGCGCTCGGCACGTAGGCGACGGGACTGCCCGCGACCACCGCGGCCTCCCGGCGTCCGAGATCCAGCGACGACCGGGCGTGTTCGTACCGTGCGAGCGGGGCACTGTCCGGGTCGAGTGCGACGATTCGCGGAGCGACGAGCGCGACCGCGGGATCGGTGAAGTGCCCGAGAATCGCCTCGAGCCAGCCGATGCGGGGCACCACGTCGGAATCCAGGAATGCCACGAACGGTGTTGTGGCCGCCCGCATTCCGGTGTTCCGGGCAGCCGCCGGTCCCCGCGACGTCTCGTGACGCAGGACCGTCACCCGGCCGGCCTCGGGTGCGACGAAAGGCGTTTCGGATCCGTCGTCGACGACGATCACCCGGACCGATTCGAGCGCCTGCAACAGCCGTCGCAGACCGGCAGCGTTGTCCTTCGCCGGGACCACGACGGTCACGTCCGAGGTCGACGGCAGGGCTGTGGGCCGGGGGTTGCCGACCCCCGAGTCGAGGAGCCGGCGGGCCACGACCGCGGTCCTCGAGTCGACCACCCTCAGGTAGCCGTCGTCGAGCATCGCCGCCGCCGCCGGAGCGAGTTTGAGCATGCGGGTCGGTGACCCGCCGATGAGCACGCGTCCGTCGGAGAACGCGCGCACCCGAGGGTCGATCCGGACGCCGAAACCGTCGGGCAGCCGCGATGTGGGAGTGCGCTTCGTTGCGCCCTGTGTCACCGGAGTCTCCCCTCTGCACCGGGCTGCCAGCGGGCAACCTGTGCAGTCGCACGTTCGACCAGGTCAGCGAACATGTGGGCTCCCCGTTCCGCGCTGGCGGCCGTGGGATCGCCCAGCACGCCGTTCGCCGACACGGCGACGATACCGCCCTCCCGCAATCGGGGCAGCAGAGTCGCGATGGATTCCGTCGAACCCGCCTCGGCGCGGTCCATCGCAACGACCTCGGGTGCCAGGTGCAGCAGGAGGCTGGTCTCCGTGTCACCGGCATGCGCATCCCCGCCGGGTACCGCGCACGGCAGCCACGCGGCGTCCCGGCCCTCGTAACGCAGCAGGGCAACCGCTTTCGCGAGGGCGTGCGCGTTGCCGCCGTGGCCGTTGACGAACACGACGCGCGCGGCCCACCGGCACACCGACCGGCCGTATTCGACGAGCAGTGATTCCACGACCTCGGCGCCGATCGAGACGGTGCCCGCGAACGCCTCGTGCTCACCACTGGCCCCGTAGGCGACCGGCGGCGCGGTCACCACGTCCGGCAGCGCTCCCGCGACCGCGGTCGCGATGCGCGTGTCCGTGTCCAGCGGCAGGTGCGGTCCGTGCTGCTCGAAGGCGCCGACCGGAACAGCGACGGTCGCATGCCCCGGCGCGATGTCGGGCCAGCGGGCGGTGTCGAGGTTCCGGTTCACCGCCCCGATGTTATGCGGTGCCCGCCGCCTGTTCGAGCGCGCGTTCGACCCGGGCCAGCGCCGCCTGCCAATGAGTGCGTTGCCGCTGCCGTTCGTCGGGGCCGGCGAGGCGTTCCTGGTGGAATCTCAGGACGGTGCCCGTCGGGCCGGCCTGCACTGCCACCTGCACCGTGGTGTCGTGATGCCACGTCGGGGGACGCCAGGTCAGGCGCACGCGATCGGACTCGTGACGGCTGCGCAGTTCCCCACCGGTCCCGTCGTCGGCCTGCCACTGCTCTCCCTTCTCGTGCGGGATCACGGCGCCTGCGCCGAGCCAGAGGCCCGGTTCTTCGACGATCAGCGACCACACCGCGTCGATCGGGTGCGGGAGTGTCTTGGAGACGCCGATCTGCCAGCCGGCGTCCCTGGTCTTGCCGACGGTGTCGGTCATGCCTGTTCCTTCCGTCGATGTGCGCGGACCTTGTCCCGGTTGCCGCACCGGGCCATCGAGCACCACCGGCGGTTGCCGGCGCGCGAGGTGTCGACGAAGACGAGCGGGCAGTCGTCGGCGGCACACCGTTTGATCCTGGACGCGCGCGCTCCGCCGAGCAGGTCGACGGCGTCGCGGGCCAGGGTCGACAGTGCCTGGTCGCCGGTGATCGGAACGACCGTGCCGGGCGCCGCGAGTTGCGGCGCGATGTCCGGCCGGGCCGCGGCGGCATCGATGACGGCGGCGTCCGAAGGGCTGGGTCCACTGCCGTCGATGCATCGGTTCAGGCTGTGCCACAGCGCTTCCCGGAGGTCCTTTGCCTGCGCGAGGTCATGTGGGCCGAGCGGGACGTGTGCGGCCGGTACCCGCATGCGGGCGGCGATCCAGCTCGTGAGGTCGTCGGGTGTGTGGAGTGTTTCCCACCGGGCCCGCTCCGCCGCGCCGCCGGTGTAGACGAAGTCCACACACAGCGATCCGCAATCGACCTCGAAGTCGATCCCCTCCGGGGAACGCAGCACCACCATGTAACCACTTTAAGGGGTTACAAGAATCCTCGGCAAGCGCAGCGCGTAGGCTTCCCCCGTGCTGATCGAACCGCGCAGCCTCGACGACCCGGCTGTCCTCGAACTCCTCGGCGAACTGCAACTCGAATACGTCCGTCGCTACGGCGGCCCCGACGACAACGAACTCCATCCGGCCGAGTTCGTCGCACCCCGCGGCACCTTCCTGCTGGCCCGCGACGAGGGACGCGCCGTCGGCATGGGCGGCTGGCGCACCCTCGACGGGTCCTATCCCGGTATCCGCCCCGACGACGCCGAGATCAAACGCATGTACGTGCGGGACACGGCCCGGCGCCGCGGGATCGCCCAGCGTCTTCTCGGCGCCCTGGAACGCACCGCCACCGACGCCGGGCGCCGCCGGATCGTCCTGGAAACCGGTACCGCGCAACCCGAGGCGATCGCCCTGTACGAGGCGAGCGGCTACACCCCGATGACCGAACGGTACGGCCGGTACGCGCACACCGAGTTTGCGCGTTACTACAGCAAAGTGCTGCCGCCGCTACGGCTGGCCACCTCGTCGGATCTGCCTCTCCTCCAGGACATCGAGCGGGCCGCGGGCGTGCCGTTCGCGGAAATCGGAATGACGGTGGTCGCCGACGACGAGCCGCCGAGTATCGAAGAGCTGCAACACTACTGCGACGACGACCGCGCCTGGGTGCATCTCGACTCCGGGAATCGGCCGGACGCCTATCTGATCGTCGACGTCGTCGACGGGTACGCCCACATCGAACAGGTCTCGGTGCATCCGGCTCACGCGCACCGCGGGATCGGGAGGATGCTCATCGAACACGCCGCGCAGTGGGCCCGCGACCGCGGCCACCGCGCCTTGACGCTCACCACGTATGTGGACGTGCCCTGGAACGGCCCGTACTACGAGCGCCTCGGATTCCGGTTCGTCGACGACGCGCGCCTCGGCCCCGAACTGCAGGAGATCCGTGGCGCAGAGGCGCGCCACGGCCTGGACCGGTGGCCGAGGGCGGCGATGCGTCGGGAGTTGTGAGAACGGCTCCGTATCCGCCGGCCCGCCAGCCATCCGCCGCCCGAATTGCGTGAGCGGACGACTGGCGGCCAAGCGGATGCACTACAAGTTCTACGTCACAGCGCGGCGGCGGCGCGCATCCCCTCGATGATCGCCGAGTCGAGTCGCCGCGGCGTCACAGCGTCCCCGACGCGCACCACCCGGAAACTCTCGCCCTGCAGGTCCCGCCACAGCTCGTCGACCGGATCCTGGTGTGTCGCCACGACCACGTAATCGACTGTGTGGACGGAGTTTTCACCGGTGAAATGGTGCAGCAGTGTCACCTCGACACAGTCGGTCTCCGTCACGGCGGCGACCACCACGTCGGTGACCTGCTCGATCCCCTTGCCGTGAGCGCGCCAAGTCCAGCCGTTCATCTCCAAGGTGAGCCCGAGGTCCTGGCCGACGATCATTCCGCTGGTGCACACGGTGACCGCGCAACCGCGGTCGGCGAGCAACTCCGCGACCGAGGTCGCCTGGTGGAATCCCAGGTCGTCGACGACGAGAACCCTGCCGCCGGGTTCGACGCGACCGCCGAGCACGTCGCGCACGTCCACCACCCGTGACGACTCCCCAGCCCAATCCGGTCGCCGCGGCCGGGCCCCCGTGGCGATCACGACCGTATCCGGCCGGTATGCCCGTACGGTCGCGGCGTCGACGTCGACACCGGTGCGGATCTCGACACCGAGCCGACGGCACTCGGCTTCCAGACTCGTAACGGCACCGAGCAGCTCCCCGCGATGCGGCGCGGACGCGGCGACACGAATCTGACCG
>NZ_JBMBTE010000065.1:0-29682 GCF_048897285.1 Rhodococcus sp. O3 | reverse complement strand
CCGCTGGAGTATCGGTGCGCCGGGTCCTTCGCCATGCCGATCTCGATGACCTCGCGCACGCCGGCCGGCAGATCCGCAGGCAGCGGCGCCGGCACCTCCTGCACGTGCTTCATCGCGACGGTGACGACGCTGTCGCCGAGGAACGGCCGCCGGCCCGACAGGGCCTCGTAGCCGACGACGGCCAGCGAGTACACGTCGCTCGCGGAGGTCGCCTCCTGACCGAGAGCCTGCTCCGGCGAAATGTACTGGGCGGTGCCCATCACCATGCCGGTGCGCGTCACCGGGGACGCGTCGACGGCCTTCGCGATACCGAAGTCGGTGATCTTGACCTGGCCGGTCGGGGTGATGAGGATGTTGCCCGGCTTCACGTCGCGGTGCACGACACCGCCGTTGTGCGCGGCCTGCAGCGCGCGACCGGTCTGCTCGAGCATGTCGAGGCTGTGCCCCAGCGACAGCCGGCCGACGCGCGCGAGCACCGCGTTGAGCGGTTCCCCGTGCACCAGCTCCATCACCAGGTAGGCGATCGACTGGCCTTCGGCGTCGCGGATCTCGCCGTAGTCGAACACCCCGGCGATACCGGGATGGTTCAGCTGGGCGGTGGTGCGTGCCTCGAAGCGGAAACGGGTCAGGAAGTCGGGGTCGTCCGACAGTTCCGCCTTGAGGATCTTCACCGCGACCCGACGGTCGAGCCGCGTGTCGAGTCCTTCCCACACCTGGCCCATGCCGCCGGTCGCGATGAGCCGCTGCAGTCGGTAGCGGTCGGCGATCATGGCGCCGCTGTTCACAGCCATGTCAGCCTCCCTGCAATCCGGCCGAGATGACGGCCCGTCCGATTGGCGCGGCCACGGAGCCGCCGGTGGCCGCGAGCGCCCGATCGCCGCCGTCCTCCACGATCACCGCTACCGCAACCGTGGGCTGCTGCGCGGGCGCAAAGGCGATATACCACGTGTGCGGCGGAGTGTTACGGGGGTCGCTGCCGTGTTCCGCCGTGCCGGTCTTGGATGCGATCTGGACGCCGGGGATCTTGCCCGAGCCGCCCGCGAAGTTCTCGGCGCCGATCATCAGGTCCGTGAGGGTCGCGGCGACCTCCGGGGCAATCGCCTGACCCGCCGACTCCGGCACCGTTTCGGCGAGAACCGACAGGTCAGGGGACTGCAGCTGCTCCACCAGGTACGGCTTCATGCGCACCCCGCCGTTCGCGACCGTCGCGGCGATCACCGCGTTCTCCAGAGGAGTCAGGGCCACGTCGCGCTGCCCGATGCTGGACTGTCCGAGTGCCGCACCGTCCGGAATCGGACCGATTGTGCTTTCTGCCACAGACAGCGGAATCGACATGTCCTCGCCGATCCCGAGCGCTTCGGCCTGCGCCGCGAGAGCATCCCTGCCGGTGTTGATACCCATCTCGACGAACGCGGTGTTGCACGAGCGGGCGAACGCCTCGCGCAGCGTCGCGGTCGGTTCGGAACCGCACGTCGAACCGGCGTAGTTCTCGAGCGTCGTCGTCGTGTCCGGGAGCGTGATGTTCGGGGCGGCGGTGAACCGGTCCTCCGGGCCGACCCCGTTCGCCAGGGCAGCGGCGGTGACCACGACCTTGAACGTCGAACCCGGCGGGTAGGTCTGCGACACCGCGCGGTTGAGCATCGGCTTGTCCGGGTCGGCGTTGAGTTCGTCCCAGGCGGCGCTGGTCGCGGCCCCGTCGTGCCCGGACAACCGGTTCGGGTCGTAACTCGGCGTGCTCACCATCGCCAGAATCTTGCCGGTACTCGGTTCGATCGCGACGACCGCACCCGTGTAGCCCTTGGCGGTCAGTTCGTCATAGGCAACCTGCTGCATCATCGGGTCGATGGTGCTGACGACGTTCCCGCCGCGCGGGTCGCGTCCCGACACCAGGTCGAAGAAGCGGCGCCCGAACAGCCGGCTGTCCGACCCGTTGAGGACGGCGTCCTCGGACCGTTCCAGTCCGGTGCTGCCGTACTGCATCGAGTAGAAGCCGGTGACCGGTGCGTACGCGAGCGGACTCATCGGCTGCTCCGGGGTGGCCGGATAGGTGCGCAGGTACTTGTAGCGGCTGTCGGTGGGGACCGACACCGCCAGCACCTGCCCGCTCGCGGAGATCTGGCCGCGCTGGCGGGAGTACTCGTCGATCAGCACCCGCGAGTTCCGCGGATCGGTGCGCAGATCGTCGGCCTTGATCACCTGCACGTACGTGGCGTTGGCGAGGAGCGCGGCGACCATGAACATCACGGCCATCGCGACCTTACGGAGAGGACCGTTCATTCGCGCCCCATCATCTCCGTCTGCGCGTCCGCGATCGGTGGCGCAGGCTTCTTGCGGGGAAGGACGGGTTCGCGGGCCGAGTGCGAGATCTTCATCAACAACGCCAGCAGTAGATAGTTCGCGAGCAGCGACGATCCGCCGTAGGAGACGAACGGGGTGGTCAGGCCCGTCAGCGGAATCAGCTTGGTGACACCGCCGACGACCACGAAGAGCTGGATCGCGAGGGTGAACGACAAGCCTGCGGCGAGCAGTTTACCGAAGCTGTCGCGCACTGCCAGCGCGGTGCGCAGTCCCCGCACGATCAGGACGAGGAACAGCAGCAGGATCGCGGCCAGGCCGATGAGACCCAGTTCCTCACCGACCGCCGCGACGATGAAGTCGGTCTTCGCGAACGGCACCTGAGCGGGCCGGCCGCTGCCCAGGCCGGTGCCGCCGACACCTCCGGTCGCCATACCGAACAGCGACTGCGAGATCTGATAGCCGGTGTTCGCGTAGTCGGAGAACGGGTCGAGCCAGGTCTGCACCCGCACCCGCACGTGCCCGAACATCTGGTACGCGAAGAAGAAGCCGACAGCGAGCAGACCGAAGCCGATGAGCAGCCAACCCACCCGTTCGGTGGCGATGTAGAGCATCACCAGCACCGTCGTGAAGAGCAGCAGCGAGGTGCCCAGATCCTTCTCGAACACCATGACGCCGATCGACAGGATCCACGCGGCGAGGATCGGGCCGAGGTCGCGGGCGCGCGGGAAATCCATGCCGAGGAAATGCCTGCCGGCGGTCGTGAACAGGTCACGTTTCGCGACGAGCACCGACGCGAAGAAGATGATCAGCAGGATCTTCGAGAACTCGCCGGGCTGGATGCTGAAACCCGGAAGCCGGATCCAGATCTTCGCGCCGTTGACCTCGGACAGGCTCGACGGCAGCAGCGCCGGGATGGCCAGCGCGACCAGGCCGATCAGGCCGAGGGTGTAGCTGTAGCGGGCGAGCAGCCGGTAGTCGTGCAGCAGCACCAGCACCGCGACGAACCCGGCGATGGCAAGCGCGGTCCACAGGACCTGCTGGTTCGCGTCGGGCGACGGGATCGGATCGCCCATGAACCGGGCGTTCTCCGCGTCGGCGAGGTCCAGGCGGTGGATCAGGACCAGGCCGAGCCCGTTGAGCAGCGCCACGATCGGCAGCAGCAGCGGATCGGCGTACGTCGCGAACCGGCGCACCGCCAGATGCGCGACGAGGAACAGCGCCGCATACGTCAGCCCGTACTTGGCGAGGTCCCAGGTGAGAGCCTGTTCCTGGCTGGCCTCGACGAGCATCAGCGACACCAGCGTGATGCCGATCGCGGCGAGAATCAGCAGGAGTTCGGTGTTGCGGCGGGTGGACTGCAGTGGCGCAGGGGCAAATCCACCCGGTGGGCTCGGGAAAGCCCCCGCGACGTGAGACACCGACATCAGGCTCCCACCCTGCAGTTCTGGCCCGGTACCTGCGGTACGGCCGGGGTCGGGGAGGGTGTCTGCTCCGGAGCGGGCGGGGCGGCGGTGACGGGTGTCTGGCCCGGCGCCGGAACCACCGGTGCGGGCGCCGCGGCCTCGGCAGGTGGTGGCGGGACAACGGGGGTCGTCGGGGTCTCCGGCGCGGGTGCCGGGGCGGCCGTGCCGTCCGGAGCCGGTGCCGCAGAAGCGGGCGCGGGAACCGGAGCCGGTGCCGGCTTCTCCTCGACACATACCGGCAGCAGATCACCGTCGACGAGCCGGCCCATCTGCGCTTTCGCGTCGTCCAGGTTGCCGGAGGGGAGGCCGGCGCGCACCTGCTCGCGCGCGGCGGGCTGCAGATCGTCGACGACCATGACCCGGCAGTTGGCGTGGTCGGGTTCCATCAGCGTCAGCATGCCCTCGTCGGTGACGCAACCCACGAGCGCCTGTTCCTGCAACGAGTAGCCGAGCACGTTGCCGGGCACGCCCCGCAGCACGGTGACCCGGCCGTCGTCGGCGCCGACGTAGTAGTAGTTGCGGATCATCGTGCGACCCACGACCACGCTGGCCGCGAGCAGCGCCAGTACGACGATGGCCCCGATGATCCACCACAGGCGGCTGCGCTTGCGCTTCGATTCCGGTTCGGGCGTGCTGATCACCCGCTTCGGGGTGGCGCGCGGCGGGCGCATCGCCGCGGCGCGACCGGCGGCGGTGTTCGGCGGGGGTGTGTCCTCGTCCTCACCGGACGCTGCGCCCGCGACGATCGGATGACTCTGCCCGTAGTCCAAGTCGATGACGTCGGCGACGACGACGGTCACGTTGTCGGGGCCACCGCTGCGCAACGCCAGTTCGATGAGGCGGTCGGCGCACTCGTCGTGGGTGCCCTCGCGCATCGTGTTGGCGATCGTCTCGTCGCTGACCACGTCGGACAGACCGTCCGAGCACACCAGGTAACGGTCGCCGACACGCACCTCGCGCACCGTGAGGGTCGGCTCGACCTCGCTGCCGGTCAGCGCCCGCATGATCAGCGACCGCTGCGGGTGCGAATGCGCCTGCTCGGCGGTGATGCGGCCCTCGTCGACAAGGGACTGCACGAAGGTGTCGTCCCGGGTGATCTGGGTCAGCTGGTCGTCGCGCAACAGGTAGGCGCGCGAATCGCCGATGTGGGCCAGGCCCAGCTTGCTGCCGGCGAACAGGATCGCGGTGAGCGTGGTGCCCATGCCGTCGAGTTCGGGTTCCTCCTCGACCTGGTCCGCGATGGAGGCGTTGCCTTCGCGGACCGCCGCGGCGAGCTTGCCGAGCAGGTCTTCGCCCGGCTCGTCGTCGTCGAGGTGGGCGAGCGCCGCGATCATCAGCTGTGAGGCGACCTCACCGGCGGCGTGGCCGCCCATGCCGTCGGCGAGGGCGAGCAGGCGTGCCCCGGCGTACACGGAGTCTTCGTTGTTGGAGCGGACCAATCCCCGGTCGCTGCGGGCTGCGTATCGCAATACAAGGGTCACGGGCGGAGCTCGATCACGGTCTTCCCGACCCGGACCGGGGTGCCCAGGGGTACGCGGACAGCGGTGGTGACTTTCGCACGATCGAGATAGGTCCCGTTGGTGGAACCCAGGTCCTCGACGTACCAGTCGGAGCCACGGGGCGAGAGCCGGGCGTGGCGGGTGGAGGCGTAGTCGTCGGTGAGCACGAGCGTCGAATCGTCGGCACGTCCGATCAGCACCGGCTGGGTGCCCAGCGAGATGCGTGTGCCGGCGAGCGCACCCTGCGTGACCACCAGGTACTTCGCCGTCTTGTTGCGACTCAGCGACGGCAGCACCGACTGCTTGCCCGAATAGCGAGGCAGTGGCCGGGCCGCGCCCGCGTAGATGTCCGAACGCAATGTGCGCAGAACAGCCCAGATGAACAGCCACAGCAGGAGGAGGAAACCCGCCCGGGTCAGCTGCAGAATCAGCCCCTGCACGGCTCATCCTCCTTCGGCATGATCGACCGGCGCACTCGCATCCGGTGTGCTGAGGTCACCCACAATACGGACTGTGTACGACTCGACGCATCGTCCGACGCGTCGGCTACGCGTCGGACAGGTCTCGAGTCGGGTCCGATTCGGTGTCGAATCCCGTTCAGAGGATGCGGACCAGGATCTCCGAGTGACCGGCACGGACCACATCGCCGTCGGCGAGCTGCCAGTCCTGCACCGGCGCACCGTTGACGGTGGTGCCGTTGGTGGAACCGAGATCGGACAGCATCGCGACCGCGCCGTCCCAGCGGATGTCGATATGGCGACGTGACACACCGGTGTCCGGGAGCCGGAACTGGGCGTCCTGGCCGCGGCCGATGATGTTGCTGCCTTCGCGGAGCTGGTAGTAGCGGCCGCTGCCGTCCTCGAGCTGGAGGGTCGCGGTCAGCACACGACCCGCGGGGGCGCCGGCCGGCGGGTAGGCGGCGCCGCCACCGTAGTTGCGGTCGTCGTAACCGCCCTGCTGGCCGTAACCCTGCTGGTCGTAGCCCTGCTCCGCGTAACCCGGGTCGGCGTAACCCTGGTTGCCGTAGGCCTGCTGGCCGTACGGCTGAGGCTGGTAGCCCTGGTCGGCGTAGCCCTGGTCGTAGCCCGCGGGCTGGCCGTAGCCGCCCTGGTAACGGTTGTCGCCGTAGGGCTGCTGGTAGTCGCGGCCGTACTCCTGGCTGTAGGCCTGCTGCTGGTCGTAGCCGCCACCGTAGTTGCGGTCGTCATAGCCGCCCTGCTGGCCGTAACCCTGCTGGTCGTAGCCCTGATCGGTGTAACCCTGGTCGTAACCCGCGGCACCGGCGGGCTGGCCGTAACCGCCCTGCTGGCCGTAACCCTGCGCGTAGCGCTGCTCCTGACCGACGTGCGCGTGACCGTTGCGCGCGTACTGCGGCTCCGCGCGATCGGCGGGCTCGCGGCCGGGTTCGTAGCCGGGGTTCTGCGTCATGGGGGCAACTCCTGGGTCGGGTTTCACGGTCGGGCGATTCTGGGGCGAACGCGAGGCCGGGGCGCGCGCCGGTGAGCGCCCGGTATCGGGATCGACCGAGCCGCGAGTGCGGTACTGCCCTGTGTGCAGCGCCGACGACGACTCGAAGGCAACATTGATCTCACCGTAGGTCTGCCACCCTTGTTCGCGAATGAAGTCCTCAAGGTGACGGGAGAATGCCTTCACCGTCAAGTCCCTGTCTGCTGCCAGGGCCTCATGATCGGATTCGCTGATGGTGATGACGTACTTGTTCGGTGCGAGCATGAGCCCACGATCGAGCTGCTGGACACCATCCGTCGCTTCCTGTTGAAGCGCGGCTTCGACCTCTTGGGGGACCACACCGCCTCCGAAGACGCGCGCGAACGCGTCGCCGATTGCGGCTTGAAGCTTGCGTTCGAAACGCTGCGCTATTCCCATGGCGGCCCCCTTCCCAGGTCTGTGCGTGTCGCGATGCAGTTCTCGCCCCTGCATGGTATCGACTTTTCGTCCGATCCGGCTCGGAGGATCGTGAGCGATTGTCCAACTCGGTACCGAACCCCCTCGGTGGGCCCAGCGAAACCCGCTTTGACCAGGCGAATCGTTATATCCGAGGATGATGTGTTACTGTTCTCCAGTCGCTCGGGCGAGTGGCGGAATGGCAGACGCGCTGGCTTCAGGTGCCAGTGTCCTTCGGGACGTGGGGGTTCAAGTCCCCCTTCGCCCACAGAGAGCAGTTCCACGAACTGCGATGAACGAGGTCACGAACTCGAAAGAGGTCGTGACCTCGTTTTCGTATATACGGGTGATCGGTGACTGCCCGATCTTGACCGGAGAATCGACGCGGGGAGTGCGAATTCGCTCACGCTACAGCGTGGGGATTCCGAATTGCGTCGTGGATCGAGCTCGACAGCAATTGCGGGTCGGTGGAGCGAACCGTTCACATCCGTCCCGGCCCCACAGGCGGGTCAGCTCGTCGTCAGGTCGAATGTCAGCAGAGAGGGGCGCAGATAGTCCGTCGGATCGACGAGCATGCGCACCTCGGGTGGATTCGGCAGGCTCGCCACCGCCTCGCGCAACCGCGGCTCGTACGCGGCGGCGGGCGCGGAGACGGGTGGGAGCCAGTTGTCGTGATGAGAGGGGACGAACACATCCGGGCGCAGCGCCCGGATGTAGTCGAGCGTGTCGCCGAGGCCGTTCGTGTACTGGTTGTAGCCCTGGATCGACCCGATCTGCACCGATGAGGCGGGCAACTCCCGCAGGGTGTCGAGGACCTGCGGTGCGTCGGTGACGAGCGGTCCCGAACTGTCGTGCCAGGTGAGCACGAAGCCGCCGACCTCGAACTGGTACAGCAACGAGCCGCCCTCCTCGTCGCCGGCGTGATCCGCCAGGTGCTGCAGATCCTGGAGCGTCGGGGGGTCCTCGACGGTTGGCGTGAAGTCGGGCGCGAGGACGAGCGGAGCCTGCTCGCCCCGGGGTGCGCGCAATCCGGAGTGCAGGTGCCGCACCGCGCGCCCGGTCACACCGCCCAGCATGAACTCGGTCCGATCCAGGGGCAACGGATGCGTCCGCAGGTCCGTGGCGGCCTGTTCGTCGAGTTGCCGGCAGTGCTCCTCGGTGCCGACGATCGTCGCGCCGGACAGTGACGCGATCTCGGCTGCGTCGGCGGCATGGTCGAAGTGTCCGTGCCCGATGAAGATGTGGCTCGGCGCCAACGCTGCCAGTTCGGTGGGGCTCGTCGGCACACGATTCGAGAACTCCCCGCGAGGAACCCACGCGTCCAGAAGGAAGACGTCCCCGGCGATCGCCATCGCGAAGCTCGTCACCCCGAACCACGAGAGGATCACCTTGTCGGGATCCACTTCTCCGGTGCGCGGGTCGACGTGCTCGGCTCCGAAGAATCGTCGGCGGGCAGCGATCGTCGGGTTCGCATTCGGCTCGGCAGAGGCCACCGGCCTCGCCGGAGTCACGACAGCGACGGCTGCGGCGGCCGCCGCAGCCACGAAGGTCCGGCGGCTGATCGCAGACGAAGACATGGGCGCAGTCTAGGGCGACAGCGATCTCTCATCCGAGAATCGACGCGGTGATTGCGAATTCGCTCGCGCTACAGCGTGGGCGGCTTCCGAATCGCGTCGGGGATCGGAATCGAGACCGCCGTGCGCATGACCTCGAGTGCTTCCTTCTCATGAACCGGTCCGACGACGATGACTTCCGCATCGGTCGCCGCGACGAGCTCTGCGCACCCGAGGGTGAAATGAGGACCCTCGGGGAGGATGGTCGAGAACCCTTCGGTCGACGCGGCGAACACGATCCGGGTGAAACCGGCCCAGACGCACGCTGCGGCGCACATGGGACAGGGCTCGCCGCTCGCGTACATCGTGGCGCCGACGAATCGGTCGACGTGCCCGCCGGCGGTTGCCCGGCGGATCGCGACGAGTTCGGCATGTGCCGTGATGTCGCCGGAGGAGGCGACTTCGTTGAGACCTTCGGCGAGCACCTCGCCGGTGGCTGCGACCAGGACGGCACCGAACGGGCGGTTGCCCGAAACTGCTGCTTCTGCGGCGAGTTCGAGGCTGCGTGCGAGGAAGCGGGACTCGGGTGCGGGAACGGTCATGCGCTCATCTCTACTCTGGTTCCGATGTCGGCGGCGAGTGCGGCGTCGACGAGGATGCGGGCGGTCACGAGATCCTGCAGGCCGATGCCCACGGAGTTGAAGAGGGTGATGTCCTCGTCGCTGCGCCGGCCGAGTCCGGGATCGAGGACGACGTCGCCGAGTTCGACGGTTACCGCGTCCTCGGTGAGGTGTCCTTCGCCGATGGCGAGCAGGACGTCACCGGACTTCGTCAGTGCGGTGGGGCGACTGTCGACGACGAGTCGGGCCGAACCCATTCCGATACCGTCGATCTCACGGTGATCGGCGCGTGGGGGTGCCCCCACGGCGTTCAGGTGCAGGCCCGGCCGGAACCATGCGCCGTGGACGATCGGATCCTTCGACGGTGTCATTGTGCAGACGATGTCGGCGGCCGACAGAACGTCGCGCGGCGATTCGGCGTGTTCGACGTGCAGGTCCAGGTCGTGGACACGACAACGGAACTCTTCGACGGTCGCGGCGCTGCGGGACCAGACCGACACCTTGTCGATCGGCCGGACGCGAGCGATCGCGCGAGTGTGTTCGACGGCGAGCGTGCCGGCACCGATCAAGCCCAGGGTCGTGCCCGAATCCCGCGCGAGGTGTGCGGTGGCGACGGCGCTCGCAGCGGCCGTGCGGACGGCGGTGATGAGCCGTCCGTCGAGGACCGCTTCGCATTCACCGGTCCGATCCGACATCAACAGGATGGTCGAGCGCTGGGTGGGTCGACCGGCAGCACGGTTGAACGGCATGTCGGACAGCACTTTCACCGAGCTCGCTCGCTGTCGGGTCGCGACTGCGGCCATCGGCAGGACCGTCCCGCCCTGTTCGAGGGGGAGGACCGCCGGTGCCGGATTGCATGCGGTGCCGGCGGACAGATCGGCGTGGGCGCGTTCGACGGCGTCGTAGACGGCGTGCCGGTCGATCAGGGCCTCGATGTCGGAATGGGTGAGGACGAGGGTCATCTGCTTATCTGCCTCTCGGATTGATGTTCAGACACGGCCGACGTAGGGGACGGTGAGGCAGGACGGTGCTTTCCGTCCACCCACGAAGCCGCTGACCGCGACGATCGCGATGAGGTAGGGCAGCATCACGAGCACGGCGTAGGGGATGTTCACCCCGATTGCGGGGAGCGCGAACTGCATTGCCCGGGCCACACCGAAGAACAATGCAGCCCAAAGTATTCCGGACACCTTCCATCGACCCGCGATCACGGCCACGACGGCGAGATAGCCCATGCCCGCAGTCATGTTCTCGCTGAACGAGCGGACCTCCGAGAGCGCGAGGTGAGCGCCGGCCAGGCCACCGGCTGCGGATGCGATGAGCACCCCGGCGACACGGATTCGATTGACGGCCAGCCCGGTCCAGCCCGCAGACGTCGCGTCTTCACCGACTGCATCGATCCTGATACCGGGCATCGTGCGGCGGGAGAAGATCACTGCCAGTGCTGCGATGACCGCCAGGCAGAAGTAGCCGAGGAGGGTTTGCCCGAACACCGCGGGCCCGATGATCGGCAGTTCGCTCAGGACCGGAATCCGGACGTCGGCGAAGGCGGGCACGCTCTGGCCCTTTCCGGCGTCGAGCAGGATCCGCGCCCCGAAGGTGGTGAGGCCGAGGGCGAGGGCGTTGGCCGCGACACCGACGACGATCTGGTCGGCACGAAGCCGCACGCTCAGCAGCGCTTGCGCAAGACCGAAGATCAGGCCCGCGACGATGCCGGCCACCGCACCGAGCACTGCCGATCCGGTGCTCACCGAGGCGAGCACGCCGGCGAACGCACCGGTGAGCATCATTCCCTCCATGCTCAGGTTGAGCACCCCGGCGCGTCCGGAGATCGACTCGCCGGTGGCTGCGAGCAGCAGGGGAATGGCGAATGCCACTCCGCCCGTGAGTACTTCGGTGATCATTGCGGTGTTCATACGAGCACCTCCCTGGCGGGGGCTTCGGTGTGGACCTCGGGACGGGACTTGCGTCGGGGCTTGGCGGTGCTCGTCCACCATGCGGCACCGGCGATGAGGATGATCAGCAGGCTCTGGACGACGGTGATCGTGGAAGCGGGTACTCCGGCGGCGAGCTGGAGGTTGATACCGCCGGAGACCAGGAAGCCGAACAGTGTGGAGACCGCGATGACAGCGGTCATCGATCCACGAGCGAGGAGTCCGACGACCAGTCCGCTGAACCCGAATCCGGAGGAGAATCCGTCGGCGAGGACGAACGGCGCGGAGGCGACGAGCAGCCCGCCGGCCAGGCCGGAGAAGCCGCCCGCCGCGGCGAGCCCGAGGAACGCGGTGCGATCGACGGGGACACCGAATCGGGCGGAGGCGGTACCGGACAGTCCCACGCTCCGCAGCCGGAGTCCGGTGATCGTGTGGCGCAGCATGATTCCCACCGCGATCACCGAGATCACGGCGATCACGATCGCGATCGTGGCGGGGTTCTTGTCCAGGCCCAGCAGCGGAAGGCGCGCGGAGACCGCCAGCGGTTCGGACTGGGGCAAGGTCTCCGAGGACGTCATCGGCTGGCGCAGCAGCGACGGCTCCTGGACCATGAGCACCACCAACGCCAGGCCGACGAAGTTCAGCAACAGGGTGGTGATGATCTCGCTGGTGCCGCGTCGGATCCGTAGCCAGGCCGCGATCCCCGCCCAACCCGCACCGGCGAGGACGGCGGCGAGCAGAGCAGCGGCGAGACCGAGGGGCACCGGCACCGAATCGGGGATCGAGACGCCGACTGCGGTGGCGGCGATACCGCCCAGGCAGATCTGGCCTTCACCGCCGACGTTGACGAGCCCGGCCCGGTAGGCGACGGTGAATCCGGCTGCCACCAGCATCAGGAGCGCGGCGTTGTTGAGCGAGGTTCCGATCGCGAACGGCGATCCCAGGGTTCCGTCGACGAGCGCGTCGACGACCGTTGCGGGGTCGGCTCCGGCGGTGGCCGCCAGGGCCAGACCCGCGACGGTCGATACGGCCAGGGCGGCGAGGGCGATCACCAGCGGGTGGCGCAGGTGCAGATGTTGTATCGACTGCAGGAGGCGCAACCGCGGGCCGCGGTCGGGCGTGGTGGGGAGGGTCATGCGGGGACTCCGGTCATGAGGGCGCCGATATCGGTTGCGGCAGTGGGGGAGTCGGTGCGCACCGATCCCAGTAGTGTGCCGCGGTAGGCCACGACGATCCGGTCGCACACGGTCAGCAGTTCGTCGATTTCGCTGGAGGTGATCAGGACCGCGGCACCGTTGTCGGCCGCGTCGCGCAATCGGTCCAGCACGAACGCGACCGCACCGGCGTCCAGGCCCCGGGTGGGTTGCGCGGCGACCACGACGCGCAGTCCGGCAGTGGACAATTCGCGGGCGAGCACGACCTTCTGCTGGTTGCCGCCGGACAGGGAACCGATCGGCGCGTCCGGATCGGAGGCCCTGATCGAGTATTCGGCGATCGCGGCGGCGGCGTCGGCGCGCATCCGGGTCCGATCGAGCAGCCCCCACCGTCGGTACTGCCGCAGTCGGGGCATCGCGAGGTTCTCGGCGATCGACAGGTCACCGATCATCCCTTCGGCGTGCCGGTCCTCGGGAATCACCGCCATGCCCGCGGCGGTCCGTTGTGCCGGCGACGCGCCGGTGATATCCGTGCCGTCGAGTGTCACCGTGCCGCTGTCGGCGGTCAGCGACCCCGACAGCACGGCGGTCAGTTCGGACTGTCCGTTGCCCTCGACGCCTGCGATACCCACGATCTCGCCGCGTCCGATGCTCAACTCCACGTCCGACAGTGCGGTACTGCCGTCCGGGCGGGTGACGTCGAGGCCGCTCACCCGGAGGACGGCATCGTCGTCGCTGTGGGTTTCGCGGCGCCGTCGTGGGCCGGCGGCGGGGCGGATCGGTTCCTTGTCGCCGAGCATCAGTTTCAGTAGCGAGGACAGTGGCACGTCCGCGAGCCGTCCTCCACCGACGACGGTGCCTCCGCGCAGGACGGTGGCCTCGTCGGCGGCGCGGGCGACTTCACCGAGTTTGTGGGTGATGAGGACGACCGACTTGCCGTCCGCGGCAAGGGCGACGCACGTGGCGATCAGTGCGTCGATCTCGGAGGGATCGAGCACTGCGGTCGGTTCGTCGAGCAGGATCAGCCGGGGGTCACGCAGCAGGGCCTTGACGATCTCCACTCGCTGGCGGGCCCCGACGGTCAGCTCGCCGACCGTGGCCTTCGGATCGACACTCAGACCGTAGTTGTCTGCGATGCGGTCGAGGTCGTCCGACAGCCGGCCCCGCGGCGGGCGGAAGCCGTCGCGCCCCAGCAGCAGATTGTCGGCGACGGTCATCGTGGGGATCAGCGAGAAGTGCTGATGCACCATCGCCACCCCTGCCTGCAGGGCGTCCGACGGATTGCGTGGCCGATAGTCGGCGCCGGCCAGGGTCATGCTGCCGATATCGGGGGAGACGGTGCCGTAGATGGTGTTGCACAGGGTCGATTTCCCGGCGCCGTTCTCTCCCAGGATGCAGTGCACGGAACCCGGTTTCACGGTCAGCGTCACAGCATCCAGGGCGCGCACCGTGCCGAACGACTTCCCGATCCCGTTCATTGACAGCAGCGCGGTAGTGGTGGTCATCGTCATCGCCTCTCGTTCGGCTTCCGCCCGTCAGTAGGGCTGGACCGCGCCCGCGACGATCGCTGCCTCCGCATCGGACAAGGCCCCGACGACAGCCGGATCGGTCGAGCACACGATGAACTCGCTGCCGCCCTTGTCGGTCGTCACGCCGAACGGAACCTGCGCGGCCGTCCACGTGCCGTCGAGCACCGAGGACACCGCATACTCGATTTCGGTGCCGATATCGGTGCGCACGAAACCGGCGTAGACGGCGTTCGCGCAGTCGCCCGGGATGGGTCCGCCGTTGAATCGGTTGCCCGATTCCCTCGCGGCCTGCTCGATGCCCTGCTTGCCGAGGTTGACGATCTGACCGAGTACGTCGGCACCACCGGCATAGACGGCACCGGCGGCCTGCTTGGCCTTGGCCGGGTCGTTGAAGTCACCGACGTACTGCGGTGCGAGGACCTTGACGTCCGGCCGGACGAACCGAGCGCCGTTGCCGAATGCGCTGGCGGCGTTCACGATCGCCGGCAGCTCCACCCCGCCGACGAACCCGACCGTCCCGTTCTTCGACGACATCGCGGCGACGGCACCGGACAGGAATTCGGCCTCGGCCTGCTGCGGGTCGTAGTACGCCAGGTTCGGCAACGGTTCGGCGTCGGCGGGCCCGCCGATCTCCACGAACTTGACGTCGGGGAACTGCGGGGCGACCGCGCGCAGGTCGGCGTCGGTCTGCCCACCGACCGAGATCACCAGATCGTTCTGCGAGGCGAAGCGCTGCAGCGCCTGCTGATAGTCGGCGGCGGCGACCTGCTCGACATAACTGACGTCGATCCTGTCCCCGTATTCGGCCTGGATGCGTTCCACGCCCGCGAATCCCGACTGCATGAATCCCGTGTCGTTGATCGATCCGGGCAGGAAGACGCCGACGGACAGGACTCCGTCGGACGAGTCCGCATCAGAAGTTCCGCACGCGCTCAGTCCCACTGTCAGAAGACCAGCGGCTGCGACGGACATGACCTTGGTGGCGGTGGTGACCTTCATAGGGCTTCTCCCGATTCATCGATACCGATTAGCGGTATACCGTTACGAGAAGCGTGGGGGCGATCCATTTCCGTCAGGTTTCCCGAGGGTAAGGATTCCATTACTGGTATACCGCTATTTTTCGGTGTCTATGCTGGTGACAGGCACGAAGAGGAAAGAGGTCGAACGTGACAACCGCAGTGGACGAAGCAGGTCGGAAGTCGCTACGGGACGTCGCCTATGACGAACTACGCTCCCGCATCATCGGCCTGGACCTCGCGCCGGGTACCCGTCTGATCGAGCGCGATCTTGCCGAGGAGCTGGCCGTCTCGCGCATTCCGCTGCGCGAAGCGATGCAGCGATTGGAACGGGACGGGCTGGTCGTCGTGGTGCCGCGCCAGGGCGCGATCGTCTCGCCGTTCACCGTCGACGACGTCCGGGACCTCTTCGACGTCCGCGAGAATCTCGAGGTTCTCGCCGCGCGACTGGCCGCCGAACGCGCCGACGAGGAGGGCCTGGCAGCTCTTGCCGCTCAACTGGATACAGCACGCGACGCGACGGAACGAGGTGACAAGGCGGCCATCGCCGCGGCGAACGCGAAGTTCCACGCCCTCATCGTCGATCTCGCTGCCAACCCGTTGCTCGAGTCGATCCTGCAACCGCTGGAAGCCCGGACACAGTGGCTGTTCCATCTGACCAAGGAGCGCGACGCCACCGTCCAGTGCCGCGAGCACGAGGAGCTGCTGGCCGCCATCGCAGACCACGACCCCGACCGTGCGGCCGAATCCGCTTTCCATCACGTGCATTCCGGGCGTGAGGCCAGCATGAGAATGGCTGCCCAATGGTCCGACGTCGACATCGACCCGGTACACCTCACCAAGGGACGTCGACGCGGCGGCTCGTGAGTTCGCCGAGCTGGCCGAGCCGGCTCCGGATTCGTTCGATGTCGACGGGTAACCGGCCGCTGCCGGCGAATGCGTCCAGCGGCGTGGTCGCGAGGAAAACGGTGGTGATGTCGCAGTCGTACAGCACGTCGACCACGTTGGCGAAGCGTTGCGCCGGCTCACGTCCGACGCCTCGAAGGTCGGGCACTCCGCTGACGACCCAGGCGCTGAATTGTCGTGCGAGAGCGAGGTAGTCGACCGGAGCCGTGGTGTTCTCGCACAGGTCGGCGAAGTCGACCCAGAGGCACCCCTCCGCTGCGCGCAGGGCAGGGACGGGATGCCCGGCCGGGGCGAGGACTGTGCGTTCGTCGGGAGTCGGCGAGTGCAGTCCCAGGCGGTCTCTCTGCTCCTGCGTGCCGGGGCTGACCCACCATCCGGCGGCGAAACCGGCCTCGTGACCGGAGACGGTGCGGTAGTCCACAGGCCCGTCGACGGTGACGACGGTGAAGAACTGCTCGATCATCTCGATCGAGGGAATGAAGTCGTCGTGGAACAGCGGGTTGGGCATCAGGGATCGAGGCGCGTAGTTCGAAGTCAGGATCACCCGGATCTGCCGATCGAGAAGAGCAGGCAGGAGACGGGCGATGAACTTGCCGTCCGCGGGGTCGTGGACGTGGAACTCGTCGAAGCACACGAGATCCACACCGACCAACAGCTCGTCCAGAGCGGCAGCAAGGTTGTTGCCGTGCCGTCGGATGCCCAGATGCAGGTCGCGGAAGAACTCGTGGAAGTGAACCCGCATCTTCCGGTCGGTCGGCAGCGCGGCGAAATACGTCGCCATCAGCCAGCTCTTGCCCCGCCCGACGGGACCCCACAGATACAGATTCCGATCGCCGGCGGCGAGGACCGCCGCGGTCTCGAGCTGTGATTCGTCGAGGGTGAATCCCAGATCTTGTGCAGCGGTATCGAATGCAGCGCCGTCTATGCGCAGTGAACGACGAGGCGGTGACGCTCTGCGAGTCCGACGCATGGCTCGAAACTCTAGCATCGTAGAGTCTCGGTGGAATGGAGGTGGATATGGCTGAACGTCGCTCCCGTCGAGAGCTGATCTGCGAGGCCGCGCTGGACCTGGCTGCCGAAGGCGGCAACCATGCGCTCACGCACCAGGGCATCGATGCACGCCTCGGTCTGGCCAGGGGCTCGACGTCGTACTACTACCGAACCCGTCACGCACTGGTGTCGGCCGCGATCGCGCACCTGGCGCGCCGATCCCGCGAACACTTCGAGAGTGCCGCGTCCACCGTCCGGCCGCCCACCGTCGAAGCGGCCGGGAACCTGATCGCGGACCAGCTCGAAACGCTGGTGACGGACCGACGCAGGGACGTCCTCGCCCGATACGCGCTCGTCGTCGACGCGGCCGCCGACGACGAGCTCAGGGCAGGTCTGGCGTCGTGCCTGTTCTCGCTTCCCGCCGCAATCGCACTGATGGGTGCCCTCGGTGCATCCGAACCCCCGGGCGCTGCGCGTGACCTCATCAGCCTGCTCGAAGGGATGGTGTTCGATTTCTCCTTCGGGACAAGGGTTCTCGCACCGGGTGATTCGTTCGCCGAGCATCGAGAGTCGACGCGGACCACGATCTGCCTGTGGATAGGCACTCTCGTCACGAGCCGATGACATCGGTGCTCGCGGGTCACTCGCTCGTGCGGTTCGGCCTGGAGCCGATAGAAGAAGCCCGTCTCATCAGGGCATCATCGAGGTCACGGCCCCCATGAAGATCGTCGTCAGGGAAAGGGCCCCGGTACCGAACGCGGACGCAAGCGCATAGCCGACGAGCAGTTTCTCCACCGACGGGACGGGAGGCTCCACCGTCTTGTGCAGCACCTTCTTCGGAAGAGCCCAGAACACCTCGACAGTGCCGTCCGCGCGAACGGTGAACTCGCCGAATTCCTTCTCGATCTCGTGGGGTTTCCCGTTCAGATAGATGGTCGCCTCGATGTCCTTGGGACGCAAGCTCACGAATCGGCCGTCGAACTCGGCCACGATGCGGAAGGTGCGTTTGAGCAACCGGCCACTACCGATCCTCAACTTCAGTTCGCGACCGTTCACGCGGGCGGAGACGGCTGCGGCGTCGCGGGTGCCGAGGGGGCATTTATGGGTCCGAGGGCCGATCCGCTCGATGGTGACCGAATTGCTTTCGTCGGACTCGAGAAACGTCCTCACGCTGTTCTCGGATCGCTCGATTATCACCGTTCCGGAGATCAGCGTGTCGGCTGCGGTGCGTTCAGGACCTGTCGGTGTCATCTTCTGTCCTCACATTTCCTGCCGATGACGGCGAACTCCGACGGCGTTGTGGTGTAACAGGATCGAACTCGAGAGTGCAGCGCCGTGGGAGGCACCCCGCGGTGTGGCCGGCGCGCGGGCCATCACCGAGCGGCGCAGTTGCACGGTCCGATTCCGGGTGCCCGACAGTGCGCAGGAAACGAAGTGGCTTGTCTTCGCTGTCGTTGCGAGAGAAGACATCTCGATCCACTGGTACCGTGTGAGAAGCGCCCTCTGTGGTGCGAGTTGCGCCCGCCGTGGGAAGCGGACTCCACCGTCTATATGGCGAATGCTGCGGTGCGCCCGGACCCGGAAGGGGACATCGAGTTACCTGCTCGAGACGAAGATGCTCCGGAACCTCGCCCGAACGTCCTGGAGATCGATCCCCGATACCCCAGGTGTGGCCCGGCAACGCGGCCGGACCCCAGACCGGCAAGTCCCTGCCCGGTGCTCCGGCCCGACGTAAGCTCGAGAACGGGCGGAAATCCGAACCGTGCAGAGCTGCCCTCGGAGGTCAGGACCGAAGTAGACGATGGCCGATACAGATCCCTTCGCGACGCAACGTGGCGTGGCCGGAACGGTCTCCGCGGAGCTGGAGGACGTCGGTTTCGAGGATCCGCAGGAGGTCGGTCGCGGCGGGTTCGGCGTGGTCTACCGGTGCACTCAGCCCTCGCTGGACCGCGTCGTCGCGGTGAAGGTCCTCACGGCCGATCTGGACGAGGACAACCGCGCCCGATTCCTACGTGAGCAGCGCGCCGCCGGCCGGTTGACCGGTCACCCCAACATTGTCAACATCCTGCAGGCCGGTATCACCGCCAACGGCCGGCCCTTCATCGTGATGCCCTTCGAGTCCCAGGGCTCGCTCGAGACGCGGATTCGTCGACAGGGCCCGCTCCCACTGGAGGATGTCCTGCGGATCGGGGTCAAGATGGCCGGCGCGCTCCAGGCAGCCCACGCCGTCGGCATCATTCATCGCGATGTGAAGCCGGCGAACATCCTGTTCACGGACTACGGAGAGCCGGCGTTGACGGACTTCGGGATCGCTCACGTCGCGGGTGAGTTCCAGACGGCCGTCGGGGTGCTCACGGGTTCGCCGGCGTTCACTGCACCGGAGGTGTTCAACGGTGCGCCACCGAGCACCGCCTCCGACGTCTACGGGCTCGGGGCCACCCTGTTCGCCGCGGCCACCGGTCATGCCGCGTTCGAACGACGCAGCGGTGAGCAGGTGGTGGCGCAGTTCGTGCGGATCGCCACGGAGCCGGTCCCGGATCCTCGTGACCACGGGGTCGCCGCCGATGTCAGTGCTCTGATCGGGGCCGCCATGGCCGGCGACCCGGACGACCGCCCGTCCGTGGTCGAGTTGGGGGACAGGCTTCGCGAGGCGCAACGATCACACGGATTCTTCGTGGACGACATGACCGCGAGCGCGGGTGCCGGAGCTCCTGCCCGCGTCTCGAGCACGGCGGGAGAGGCCACCCGGCCCCCGACGGCGCAGACCGGACGCACGAGAGACCTTCCGCTGGAGCTGACGAGCTTCGTCGACCGCCGCGAGGAGCTGGGGAAGGCCAAGAACCTTCTGGCGACCGCCCGTCTGGTGACGCTGGTCGGGGTCGGCGGGGTAGGGAAGACCCGTCTCGCGCTGAGAATCGCCCATCAGATGCGCGCCGCCTTCGCCGACGGTGTGTTCCTCGTCGAACTGGCTGAGCTGCACGACGAATCCCTCCTGGTCGACGTGGTCGCGGGTGCGATCGGCTTGCGCGATCAGTCGACCACACCGCTGGCGGTGGTCCTGGAGAACTACCTCGCGAAGCGGGAGGTGCTGCTCGTCCTCGACAACTGTGAACATCTGATCGACGCCGTCGCGCATCTCACGGAGTCGCTGCTGCGCGCCGGACCGGGATTGCGGATCCTCGCGACCAGTCGTGAGCGGATCGGCATCGGCGGCGAGGTGGTGCTGCCGCTGGCGCCGCTGCCGGTCCCCGATCTCGAGAATCTCTCGGCAAGAGGACACCGCAACGACGCGATGACGCTGTTCGTCGAGCGGGCAGCCGCGGCGGTGCCCGGCTTCGTGGCCGGAGATGACGACGCGGCCACCATCGCCAAGATCTGCCGTCGTCTCGAAGGCCTGCCGCTGTCGATCGAACTCGCCGCCGCCGGGCTGCGGGCGATATCGCCGGAGCAGGTGTTGCAGCGGCTCAGCGACCGCTACGCGCTGCTCACCCGGGGTAGCAGGGATGCGCCCGAGCGACAACAGACGCTGAGGATGTGCGTCGACTGGAGTTACGAACTGTGCACACCGCTGGAACAGCGGATGTGGGCGCGTCTGTCGGTGTTCGTCGGAGGGTTCGAACTCGATGCCGCCGAGCACATCTGCGGCTCGGAGTTCTCCGCAGAGGATGTCTTCGACGCGGTGTCCAACCTCGTCGACAAGTCGATCCTGATCCGCGAGCAGTCCGGCCCGGTCGCGCGGTTCCGGATGCTCGAGACGATCCGGGAGTACGGACAGGAGAAGGCATCCGAGACAGGTGATCACGCGGATCTGCGGCGGGCGTACCGCGAGTGGTACGAGCAGCTGGTGCGGGACGCGGAGGCCGACTGGATCGGCCCGCGACAGCTCGACTGGATGAAGCGGCTCACCACCGAACTGGCGAACATACGGCAGGCGCTGGACTTCTGTGCCTCCGACGACCCCGAGGCCGGGGTCCGGATGGCGGGGGCGTTGTTCCCCTATTGGTTCTCACGGAGTCTCATCGGCGAGTGCGGTCGCTGGTGTCACCGGATGCTGGAACAAGCGGTGGCGAAGCCGAGCGTCGACCGGGCGAAGGCGGCATTCGTGGAAAGCGCGATGGCCGGGCTGCAGGGCAACTCGGAGGCTTCGGCGATCGTGATGCGGAACGAGCGCGCGCTGGCAGAAGGGACGACGGACCCCCTGCTGCTGGCGTATCTCGATCTCGGCGACGCCTACGGCACGCTGTTCGCCGGCGACCTTCGGCGCACGTGCGAATGGTTCGAAGGCGCTCTGTCGACCTTCACCGATCTGAACGACGTTCTGTACCAGGTTGTTCCGCGCATCGGCATGGGACTGGCCTACGAAATCGTCGGTCGGACCGACCTGGCGATCAGCTGCTACGAGCGCGGCCTCGAGATCACCGAGGCCCGCGGTGAGTCCGTGCACAGATCGTACGCGCAATGGGCACTGGCGGTCGTGGTGTGGCGTCAGGGTGACCGCGACCGCGCCGAACAGCTTCTACGGCAATCACTTCGGATTGCGCGCAAGTACACGCCGCGACTCAACATCAGTCTGGTCCTTCAGGCGCTCTCCTGGATCGCCATGGCGGATCGCGATGCCGAACGCGCCGTGGTCCTGGCCGCGGCCGCCGACTACCTGAGCCAGTCGATCGGAAGTCCGTCCGTGGTCGTGCCCGGCCTTGCCGAGAACCACGAGATGACCCAGCGTGCCGCGCGTGATGCGCTGAGCTCGAGGGCGTTCGAGGCTGCCCGCCGGAAGGGTGAAGCGCTCGGCGTCACGGGCGCGGTCGCGTATGCGCTCGAGGAGGACTCCGGCGGATCCGGGTCGAAGGCTCCCCTCGCAAGTGTCCCGACGAAGCGGGAACTCGAGGTTGCCGGTCTGGTCGCCGAGGGCCTGACGAACAGGGAGATCGCGGAGCGTCTGACGATCTCGCTCCGTACCGCGCAGGGGCACGTCGAGCGTCTTCTGGGGAAGCTCGGATTCACCAGACGTTCCCAGATTGCGGTGTGGTTCACCGAGCAACGCGACGCGGGCGAGTGAGCCGAAATTTTCCGGCGACACGAACGCGTGTTCGAGTTGACCCTCGACCCCGCCCATGGGACCATCCCTGCACCGGCCTGAAAACAGGTCGACCCCGGAAGGTGCTACCAACACCGACCGGGGTCTGGGCACACGACAGATAGGCACTGTCATCCACCGTACGGTGGATTCTATCCACACGCCCCGCAGAGGCGTGCACGAGCAACGAGCCGCGAGCGCCTTCCGCGCCGGCCCGCACATCACCTGGCCCCCGGGTTCACATCCGACGTCCTGACCACGCAGCCCCTCGATCCCGCGACCCGCGGTCCGTTCGAGGGGCTCGAGGTGTTTTCCGTCTGCCTCGGTGTGGGCACGGGCCGTTCCGGTAACCGTGGTGCATCGGGCGGGCGTCGTCGCTC
Organism: Rhodococcus sp. O3; assembly: GCF_048897285.1. Lineage (NCBI taxonomy): Bacteria > Bacillati > Actinomycetota > Actinomycetes > Mycobacteriales > Nocardiaceae > Rhodococcus > Rhodococcus sp. O3. Next base: position 7,361 of record NZ_JBMBTE010000065.1, on the reverse strand, counting down.
GTCTCCCAGAGTCCGACGTCAGCGCATCGACGCTGCGAACCGGGTGCCATTCCCGTGGTTCGAAACCGACTGGGCACCAGTAACCCTCGTCTCCACAGCTGGTGGTGGAGCACCCGATCGTGCGGGTCGACACGAACGACCGGGTCCAGTACCTGCCGCACGTCCGCCACGACGTGGGGCTACGAGTGCTGGCCGAGACGGTCTATCGGGGCATGGCGACCGGGCAGCGTTGGGGAAGGGGCCGAAGCAAGCTCAGGGACCCGAAGGGTCTCCGATCGGTCGGGGACAGCCGCCCGCAGGGCGTCCGTCGATCTCCGGTTGTTCGAGCTCGGCCTGCTCACTGCAGAATTCGGGGACCGAGCTGGTGGGTGAGTTCGAGAGCCAGCATGAGTGCCAGTCGGTGTTCGCCGGGGTGGTGGCCGAGCAGTTCGGTTGCGCGGGCAACTCGTTGCAGGACGGTGTTGCGATGCGTGTGCAGGCGAACCGCCGCGCGCGGGGCGTTGTCGGCTTCTTCGAGGTAGATGCGCAGGGTCTCGCGCAGACGGGCGGCCGCAGGCGTGTCCGCCGCCAGTGGTCCGAGCGTACTGGTGACGAATTCCTTTGCGCGGTCGGGATCCTGGGCGGTCAACGCGGTGACTTCCAGGTCCCGGTACAGCGCGAGCCGGGTGCCGCCGGAATGGCCGGCCAGCAGGCGCTGGATGGACACCGCGGCGGCATGGGATCGGCGGAACCCGGTGATGCCGGGCCGGGTGGGGCCCACCGCGACCCGGATGTGGGATTGAGCCTGCGCGAGGGCATTTCGCATCGCGTCGTACGAGATGTCGGACTCGGTACCCAGCCACGCCCACAGGGTGGAGGTTCCGGCGGGGAGGGTGAGGGGACCGCGAGCACCGACGGCACGCGCCAGGATGGTGGCAGCCGACTCCAGAGCTCCTTGGACTTCGCCGACCGGTTGGGACCACAGCACCAGCGCGGTATGGCGACGGGAGAGGTCGTAGCCGAGTCGTTCGCCCGCCCGGGAACCGTCGATCGGTGCACCGTCGAGGATCAGCCGGACGGTCTCGGTGCGGCGTGCGAGAGCGCCCCCGAGTACCTGCTCCCGCTCCCGTTGCGCTTCGGCGAGGACGCAGGCCACGACGTGGTCGACGTACTCGAACACGCGTTGCGAGGAGACGTTCAGCAGGTCCATCAGCAGAGGACTCGCCGGAACGAGCGCGGCGGCGAGTTTCATGTAACGCTGCCAGGCGACGTTCTGTCCGCGACGATAGCCCTGGAAGATCACGTCGAAGTCGATGCCGCGTCGGGCGACGGTGCGGGCGATGTCGAGCGCTTCGGGCGGGACGTCGATCGGTGCGGTTCCACCTTCCCGTCGGGTGAGGGTGGTGAGCAGACGCAGCGCGTTCGCGCGGTTGCTCGCCGACATGTCCGCTGCGATCGCGGGGTCTGCACCGAGTGTGGGGGTCAGGTCGAGCACGGCGGCGTCCATCGCCTCGACCAGCTGGTCGAGCTCGGCGAGCATCGCCTCGGCCACCTCACCCATCAGGTCGATGACCTCGGGGGATTCCCCGGTCATGAGCAAATTGTGCCAGCGCACATACCGAACCGGAAGGTCTGAGCGTAGGCACATTCCTCTCGGATGGATCCGGCCGTAACGTGAAGTGCATCACGTTCGACAAGGAGGAATCGATGAGGAGCACTCCCGCAGCGACGGTGAGCACCCACTTCGACGTATTGATCATCGGTGCCGGAATCTCGGGGATCGGCGCTGCCTGTCATCTGAAGATGCGCCGCCCGGGCACCTCGTTCGCGATTCTGGAGGGCCGCGACACGATCGGTGGAACCTGGAGTCTGTTCCGGTATCCGGGCATCCGCTCCGATTCGGACATGCCCAGTTTCGGTTTCGGCTTCAAGCCCTGGACGCATCGCAAGTCGATCGCCGACGGCCACATCATCATGGACTACCTGCAGGAGGCGGTCGCCGAAAACGGTGTGGCGGAAAACATCCGATTCGGCTATCGGGTACTCGGTGCGGAGTTCTCCTCCGCGGAGGGACTGTGGGCGGTGACGGCACGGCATTCCGCCACAGGCGAGCTGACCGAATTCACCGCGCGGTTCCTGTTCTCGGGAACCGGATACTACGACAACGAATCCGGATTCACCCCCGAGTTCGCCGGAGTCGAGGACTTCGCCGGGACAGTGGTCCATCCGCAGCACTGGCCCGAGGACCTGGACTACGCGGGCAAACGCGTGGTCGTGATCGGAAGCGGCGCAACGGCTGTGACCTTGATTCCCTCGATGGCGGCCGAAGCGGGCCACATCACCATGCTGCAACGCTCACCGAGCTATGTGCTCTCGCTCCCCGCCGAGGACGCGATCGCGAACACGTTGAACACGGTGCTCGGCCCCGAGCGTGCGTACCGAATCGTCCGGCGCAAGAACATCATGCTCAACCGCGGGATCTACAAGGCCTGCATGCGCGCCCCGAAGCTGATGCGCAAACTGTTGATCGCCAACGTGCGTCGCCAGTTGCCTCGGCACTTCGATGTCGACACCCACTTCACCCCGCAGTACAACCCGTGGGAGCAGCGGCTGTGCATGGTTCCCAACGGTGATCTGTTCAAGGCGATTTCGTCGGGTCAGGCATCGGTGGTCACCGACCGGATCGAACGATTCACCGAGACCGGAATCCGGCTGGAGTCGGGCCGGGAACTGGCCGCCGACATCATCGTCACGGCAACCGGACTGAACCTGTCGCCCTTGGGCAAGATCGCGCTCGTCGTCGACGGAAAGCCGGTGCATCTGCCGGACACCACCGTCTACAAGGCCATGATGCTCTCCGGGATTCCCAACTTCGCGTTCGCCATGGGGTACACGAACATTGCCTGGACGCTCAAGGTCGATCTGGTCTGCGAGCACTTCTGCCGCCTGCTCGACCACATGGATTCACAGGGGCACACCGTCGTCGAACCCGTACTCGACGATCCCGATATGGAACGGGTCCCCCTTCTCGACCTGAGTTCGGGCTACATCCAGCGCGGCGTGGCCGCGTTCCCGCGGGCAGGTACCAGTGGCCCGTGGACGGCCGAGATGGCCTACGAATCCGACGTCGAACGGCTGCGCGTGGGCCCGGTCGAGGATCCCGCGCTGAAATTCACCTCCGCTCGGTCGAGCGTGCTCGCAGGGTAGGGAGAAGGACGATGAGACACGAGCTGACGTTCCCGAGCCACGGGGTCACCTGCGCTGCCTGGCACATACCGGCGAGCACCGACACGTTTGCCGGTGAGGCGGGCCGTCCCTGCATCGTCCTCGGGCACGGCTTCGGCGGCACCCGCGACACCGGTCTGCTCGCCTTCGCCGAGGCCGTCACGGCCGCCGGTATCGACGCCTTCGTGTTCGACTACCGCGGCTTCGGCGCCTCCGCCGGGGAACCTCGTCAGGATGTCGCGTTCCGACGGCAGCGGCAGGACTACCACGCGGCCGTCGACACCGCACGTCACCTGCCCGGGGTCGATCCCGGCCGAATCGTGCTGTGGGGCACGTCCTACTCGGGCGGACACGTCGTCGCGGTCGCCGCTCAGGACCAGCGCGTCGCGGCGGTGGTGTCCATGAATCCGGCGACCGACGGGCTCGCCGCCCTCGTGCAGATCGCGCGCTACGCCGGGGTCGGCCAACTCGTCCGCGCCACAGGGCACGGATTGCGCGACGCGGCGCGCGCCCTCACCGGCCGGCCGGCCTATCACGTGCCCGTCGTCGCGCAGCCCGGGTCGACAGCGATCATCAGCACGCCGGGCGCCGAGGAGGCCTATCTCTCGATGGCCGGGCCCACCTGGCGCAACGAGGTCTGCGCACGCACCGGCCTGGAAGTCGGGCTGAACCGCCCGACCACCTACGCCTCCCGGCTGACGTGCCCGCTGCTGGTGCAGGTCGGCACCGATGATCGCGTCGCCCCGCCCGGCGCTGCGCGCCGCACCGCACACAAGGCCGGCAGGTGGGCGCAGCTGCGCGAGTACCCCGTCGACCACTTCGACTTCTACCAGGGCGAATGGCACCGGCAGGTAGTTGCCGACCAGCTCGAGTTCCTCACTCGCGTGCTCCGGCCCGAGAGGGTCGCTGTCTCCCTATGACAGCGTCCGCCGGCCTGCCGGCGTCGAACCGTGCCGGTTGCGGCCGCTGCGCCGAGAGTCGCGACGAGGACTGTGCTCGCGGTGGGGGACGAACTCCGACGCCAACATGGCGTACGCCGCGGGTACGACGTATCGGGGTCCGAACAGGACGTAGCGACGACCTGCGGCGGCATGGAACTTGTGCAGGTATCGGTACAGCGATTCGAGAGCGATCACCGAGCTGCCCAGCCGCAGCGTGGTGCGCAGCATCCGCTGTCGCACGCCGGTTCCGGTGTCGGAGAACAATCGGGGAAACGGGGCGAAGGCCAGAGACACCGACGTTCCACCCCGGCGGCGGACATGCTCGACGACATCGACGACCATCCGTTCGTCGGTGCCGTTGGGAGCCCGGGCGCTGCGCCACGGCACGTCCAGGCTCCACTCGTTTTTGTGGTGCGCGGTGCCGTATCGCTGGAAGCCGACCGGGCGACCGTGCCGGTCGCGCGCAACGACGATCATCATCCCCGGAAGCACACCGTCGAGCAGGTGATCGAGAATCATCGAGAATCCCCGGCGCTGATGTCCGCCGCGAGTCTCGGCGACGATCTCGAACAACTGCCCGCGCAGTGCCGCGGAAACGTCTCGCTCGGAGAGGATCTCGGTACTCACCCCCGCGTTCCGGCTCCTCTGCACCGCTTGCCGCAGATTCCGGAATCGCCGTCCGTCGAGCGAGAAGCGGGTCACGTCCACGACGACATCGCACCCGATGTCCACCGCGCGTAGCGGCGAGCGTCCGTCCACTCGGTTCTGCCACAACCGTGCCGTGTGCTCGCTCGCCGCGAGAACCGCCACCCGCCAGCCTCGTGCCTCGGCGAAGGTGGTGAATCGCGTCGGCAGGTTGCCGAATGCCCGCGCATCGCCGATCGGATCCCCGGAAACCACGGCGATGCCCGCGCGGGTTCGATAGGCGATCGCTGCGGTTCCGGAGGGGTCGAAGAAGTAGGACTTGGCGGAGTTCAGTGCGAACGGTGCCAGCGGATCGCCCGCGGTCCGTTGTACGAGAGCCTCGATGCGGGGGTATTCCTCGGGTTGCGGGACGCTGGGGACGGGCCACACGAGCACCCACCCGGACACCACGACCAGGACGAACCCGAGGTGTGGACGCCCGTCGGCATATCCGAGGCATGCCAGGAGCAGACACACGATCGCGGCGGTCACGTGCGTCGCAGTCAGCGGGCGGTGCAGAATCGCCCCACGTGCGGTGAGTCCCACCGCGATGACCACGGCGACCACCCATCCGGTGCCGGTCTCCGATCGGGATGCCGAGACGCCGAACGCGACGATTCCGAGCAGGTAGACGCCCAGCCCGGTGTGCTGGGCTGTCCTCTCCGCCCACGAGGCGGTCGGTTGCAGCGTCGTCACGAGTACTGCCTCGAAGTCCGGCTTCGGTGAAACGGGAACCGCTCGATGATCTCCACGGTAGCCGTCCGCGCCGCGACCCTCGGCGAGTCGGCGACCTGTCCCGTCTCAACCCGCCTCGGAACGTAACGGTCGGTCTGTACTCTCGATTGTCAGTACGCAGGGGTTGCCGACTCGACGGAAAGACGAGGACTTCTCATGCTCACTCGAACCCTGGCTGTTGCTGCGCTGGTCGTCGGAAGTGCTCTGATGGCGGCGACGGGTGCGTCGGCTGCCCCGGAGGACGACCCGTACGGCTTCAACGCGGTTCGCGATCGGACCGACTATTTCGTCGCGCCCCTCGACCCCGGCGCACTGTTCGGTGAGAACAGCTACAAGCCGATCATCCTGAGCCCCTACGGCGCTACGCGGAAGATCGAGTGCCGCGGCGACGGGCACTACGTTCAGATCCACGAGTGCGTTCAGTACGACACGAACAATGTCGCGCACGAACTTCGGTTGATTCCCAACCCGTTCCGTCCGATCTACGTGTACTTCTGACCGGTGCTCCGCCGGTGTGTACTTGTGGCGGCCCTGACCGCCACAAAGGCACACCGGCGGCGGAGCCGCACGTCAGCCGAGGTAGCCGAGTTCCTTCAGCAGGGCCAGGCCCTGATCGGCCGACTTGGCGGAGAACTGCATGAGCAGCCCGCGCGACTTGTCGACCACCTCGAATATCACTGTGGAGCTGTTCGGGTCGTAGCCGACGATGCGGTTCCCGTCCGGCGAGTCGATCGTGGTGTAGGTAGCGGTCTTGTTGTCCCGCAACTGGATCAGGTGTGAACGCGCGTACTGGTCGTCCCGCCACGCGGTGACACCCAGGTACTCGTTGGCCTTCATGCCGATCGTCTTGCCGAGGTTCGAGTTCACGTTGATCAGGCAACGCACCTGCAGGGCCGAGCTGTCGGGTGCGAAGCCGGACTTCTCACACGCCGTCGACGACGTGATCAGTTTTGCCGGCAGCAGAGTGGTCACGTCGTCGGTGGATTCGCTGATGAACGTCGAATCCGCCGTGGCGGCCGGAGCGGAGCCGTCCAGCGGTTCGGTGCCGTTGATCACCACGGCGGCACCGGACTGCGGCGCGGCCGCGGCTGCGGAGCCCGTGTCCGGGCGGGCGACGAAGAAGAACGCACCGGCAGCGACGAGTACCGCGGCAACCGCCGCACCCGCGAGCGCCAACGGCGTGCGCGACTTTCGCGGCGCGGCAGCGGGAGCGGACGGCCGAGCGAAGGAGGCGCCGGGAATTCCGGGCGACGTCCGCGCGGGACCACCCGGTCCGGCCGGGCCACGCTCGAGCACCTCGGTGTCGCGCAACGGAATCGGGTCGGTGGCGCGTCCGCCGGCGACGAACCCGGCCGCGCCCTTGGCGACCACGGTTTTCGGGTCGTCGAGGGTGGCGATCGGGCCGAGTTCGGCCAGCCGCCGGTGCACATAGGGGATCCGGGAGGAGCCGCCGGTCAGGTACAGCGCCTGCAACCCGCCGCGGTCGACCCCGGCCTCGCGCAGCACGGTGGCGGCCAGCTGCACGCCGCGGCTGATCTGCGGTTCGATCAGCTGCTCGAACTCCTCCCGGGTGAGGGTGAGGGTGAGGTCGGCGCCGTGGCCGACCACCCGGATCGTCGCCGAGGGGGCGTCGGAGAGCAGTTCCTTGGCGCGGCGGATCTGATCGTCGAGGGTGCGGCGGGTATCGAGCCCGGCGGGGCTGCGCAGCCACGCCACCAGCTCCGGGTTCTCGTCGGCCAGGTGCTGCTCGACCCAGCGGCCGACGGTGGCGTCGAGGTTCTTGCCGCCCAGGGCGTT
>NZ_JBMBTE010000064.1:0-30193 GCF_048897285.1 Rhodococcus sp. O3 | reverse complement strand
GTCCGTGAACGCGGGCCTGCCCGGCGGGTGGCGGAACCTGCCGTCGCAACCGCAGGTCAAGACGTTCACCGGCGATCACGGTGAGCATGAGGTGCGCTACCGGCTCGGCCGCACCGGGCTGGACACGGTCGGGTTCGACACCGGGTTCGAGACGGTCACCCTTCTCGATCTCCGGCCCGACCGGGTGGTCCTCGAACTGGACGGGCTGCGCCGCGAGTTCCGGGTCGCACGCTACGCCGATGCGGTGCACGTCGATTCGGGGCTCGGGCCGGTCCGGCTGCGCGAGGTCCCGCGCTTCACGGATCCGTCGATGCAGGTCGCCGCCGGGTCGCTGCTCGCGCCGATGCCCGGCGCGGTGATCCGCCTCGGCGCCGAGGTCGGCGACACCGTCACCGCCGGGCAGCCGATCCTGTGGCTCGACGCGATGAAGATGGAACACACGATCACCGCCCCCACCTCGGGGGTCCTCACCGAATTGAACGTCACCGTCGGCGCGCAGGTCGCCGTCGGCGCGCTCCTGGCCGTTGTCACGGAGCCGGACGCGCACACCGCAGAAGGAGATCAGGCATGAGTGTCATCGAAACCGACGAACAGAAGCAGCTGCGGGCCGCGGTCGCCGCGCTCGCCGAACGCTACAACTACGTCGACTACGTGCTGCCGAAGGCCCGCCGCCACGAGCCGCTGACTGAATTGTGGGACGAGGCATCGAAACTCGGATTTCTCGGTGTGAACCTGCCGGAGGAATACGGCGGGGGTGGCGCCGGGATCTACGAACTGGCGCTCGTGCAGGAGGAACTCGCCGCGAAGGGATGCGGGCTGCTGCTGGTCGTCGTGTCACCTGCCATCTGCGGCACCATCATCGCCAAGTACGGCACCGACGCGCAGAAGCAGCAGTGGCTGCCCGGCCTCGCGGACGGTTCGAAGATCATGGCGTTCGGCATCACCGAGGCCGACGCCGGATCGAATTCGCACCGGATCTCCACCGTCGCCAAGCGTGACGGTGAGGATTGGATCCTCCACGGCAGCAAGATCTTCATCTCCGGTGTCGACCAGGCCGACGCGGTGCTCGTCGTCGCCCGGACCGAGGACGCGAAGACCGGCAAGCTGCGCCCCGCCCTGTTCATCGTGCCCACGGACACCCCCGGCTTCGTCAAGACGCCGATGGAAATGGACATCATCGAGCCCGACCACCAGTTCACGTTGTTCTTCGACGACGTGCGGCTGCCCGCCGACGCGCTGGTCGGTGAGCCGGAAGCGGCACTGATGCAGTTGTTCGCCGGGCTCAACCCCGAACGCATCCTCGGCGCGGCGATGGCGGTCGGGCTCGGCCGCTACGCCCTCGACGCGGCCGTGCGCTACGCCGGGGAACGCACCGTGTGGAAGGACCCCATCGGTGCGCACCAGGGCATCGCGCATCCGTTGGCGCAGTGCAAGATCGAACTCGAGCTCGCCAAGCTGATGATGCAGAAGGCCGCCGTACTGTACGACAGCGGCGACGACTTCGGTGCGGCGGAAGCGGCGAACATGGCGAAGTACGCGGGTGCCGAGGCCAGCATCAAGACACTCGACCAGGCGATCCAGACCCACGGCGGTGGCGGCCTCACCCAGGAGTACGGCCTCGCGTCGCTGCTCGGTGCCGCTCGAATCGCGCGGGTCGCTCCGGTGAGCCGGGAGATGATCCTCAACTTCGTGTCGCAGCATTCCCTGGGACTGCCGAAGTCGTACTGAGCCGCAGCGGGGGACCGCCGGATCAGGGAGACTTCAGTGAGGAGGTAGTGGTGGCCGATCCGGAACGATCCGAGCCGTACGTGCGGTACAAGACGTCGCGCGGGTTCGCGAAACTGACGCTCGACTCGCCGCACAACCGCAACGCACTGTCGGCGCGCATGCTCGACGAGTTGCGTCGCGGCCTGGACACCGCTGCGTCCGATCCCGGCGTCCGCGCCGTCGTCCTCACCCACACCGGCGGAACATTCTGTGCCGGAGCCGACCTCGGCGAGGCGTCGGACAACCCCGCCGAGGCGGCCGCGGAACGTACCCGGGAGATGACGGCGCTGCTGCGGGCGTTCCTGGAACTGCCGAAACCGGTCGTCGGGGTGATCGACGGTCACGTGCGGGCCGGCGGGATGGGGCTGGTCGGCGCGTGCGACATCGTCGTCGCCGGACCGCGATCGACGTTCGCGCTGACCGAGGTCAAACTCGGGCTCGCGGCGTCGATCATCTCCCTGACCGTTCTGCCTCGCCTGTCCCAGCGGGCCGCGGGACGCTACTTCCTCACCGGCGAACGCTTCGGCCCCGAGGAAGCGGTCGCGATCGGCCTGGTGACGATGGAGACGGACGACCCCCACGGGACCGTGAACGAACTGCTGGCCGACCTGTCCGAATGTTCGCCGCAAGGCCTGGCCGAGTCGAAACGGCTGATCACGATGCGGACGCTCGCGGACTTCGACCGCTACAGCGACGAGCTGGCCGCGCAGTCCGCGCGGCTGTTCGGTTCCGAGGAAGCGATCGAAGGTGTGACCGCGTTCCTGCAGCGCCGGCGCCCGTCGTGGGCGCGGAAGTGAAGCGGTCGGCGCGGTGCTTTTGATCGAGCGGGCTCCGGTGAGGAACAGTGCAGGCATGAGCACAGGGCCGGCCGACGGCAGCCGACGTCGCGCGGAGCAGGAACACACGCGCGCCCGCGCGGAGCAGGAACGCAGCCGCGCCACCCGCACGACGATTCTCGATGCCGCCGTCGAAGTCCTGGTCGCGCACGGATATTCGCGCGCGACCACCGTACGGATCCAGCAGGCTGCCGGGGTGTCCCGCGGGCGGCTGCTGCATCACTATCCCAACCGGGACTCGCTGCTCGTCGCGGCCGTCCATCACCTGGCCGCGCGCGGGGTGCGCGACGTGGGCCGGGACCGGCAGTGGCCGGCGGACCCCGTCGAGCGCATCGCGGTCGCCGTGGACCTGATGTGGCAGCACTTCCGCCAGCCGTACTTCTGGGCGTCGATGGAACTGTGGCTGGCCGCGCGTTCGCACGAGGACCTGCGCACCGAACTGCTGCCGCTGGAACGTGCGCTGGGCGGCATGATCAAGGAACAGACGGACCGGTTCTTCGGACCGGACCTGACCGCGAATCCGCGCTACGCCGAGACCCGCGACCTCGTGTACACGAGCATGCGCGGGGTCGCGCTCGGCTACGCGATCGATCCGCGGGACGCCGAGACCGATCCGTACCTGCGCGAATGGCGCCGGCAGTTCGAACAGGTGCTGCTCGATCGTGCCTGACGACCGGTGCTTCCGCGGCGGGCCGCGAGTACCCCTACGCCGGTGTGCGCACGGCCAGCGCGTCCGCGAACGTCTTCTTCAGCGACCACCGCAGGTGGTCGAGGTCCGGCTGTGGCATCGACTGCTGGTATCCGTACAGGATGAACAGTCCCATCCGGGCGAAGTTCTCGGCGTCGGCGCCGGATCCGAGGAGACCGGTCGTGGCTTCCAGTACGACGTCGAATCGTTGCCGGTCGACCGTGTTCTGCACGGCCCGGACCTCGGCGTCGCTGTGTGCCCACGCCCGGATCGCGGATTCGGCGCGGTGCGGCAGCCCGCACGCGAACTCGATGAGCAGTTCGAGACGCTGATCGGACTCGGCGACGAGCCGGGCCGCGTCCACGAGCTGCAGGGTTTGCCTGTCGAGCCAGTGCTGCAGGAACTCGGTCTTGAACTGACCCCAGCTCTGGAAATAGTTGTAGAACGAACCCGTCGTGACGGCCAGGCGCCGGCACAGGGGTGCCTGCTTGAGGCCACCGTGATCGTCCGTAGACAGAATCTCGATGGCGGCGTCGAAATAGTCTTCCCGCCTGACCAGTGTCGCCACGACGAGACCTCCCCTCCCTGTCCGTATCGGTCTCGAGTGTACGAAAGGGCGTGCCGCATCCCCGACCACTTGTCGCGCGGTGCCATCATGGGTCTGCTGCCGGCTCTGGGGAAGAGTGCCGAGGCAACCGCACAGCACGACACACACGGAGGGCAGCAGTGACGCGGGAGCCCAAGCAGGACCGCAGCCGCGCGACACGCCAGCGGTTGCTCGAGGCGACGATCGACTGCCTTGCCGAACTCGGCTGGGGCGCGACCACGGTCGGTGTCGTCGCCGAACGTGCCGGTGTGTCGCGGGGCGCGACCCAGCATCATTTCCCGACCCGCGAGGAACTGATCACCGCGGCGCTCGAGTTCATGTTCGACAGCCGCATGGATCTGGTGCGCCGCGAGAGTATCGATCTGCCGTACGGTCCGGCCCGCACCGAGGCGGTGGTGGCGCGGCTCGTCGAGCAGTACACCGGCAGCCTGTTCCGGGCCGCGCTCCAGGTGTGGACCGCCGCGGCCGCCGATCCGGAACTGCGGGCGCGCATCGTGCCGCTCGAGGAACACTTCGGGCGCGTCGCGCACCGGGTGGCTCTCGAGGAACTCGACGCGGACGGCTCCGATCCGGTGGTGCACCGCATGGTGCAGGCCACGCTCGACCTTGCCCGCGGTCTCGGTCTCGCGGACGTGCTCACCGACGATTCGCGGCGACGTGCCGAGATCGTGCGGAACTGGGCCGCCCAGCTCGACACGGTCATCGACGCGGCGCGGCGCCGCCGGGCGACCGAGCACTCGGCTGGGTAAGGTCAGTGTCCATGCTTGCCAAGCCGGCCACGATGCTGGCCGCGGTCGCGGCCCTCGGGTTCGCCGCCACCGGGTGCGGTTCCGGCGACGACGCGCCTCCGGCCGCCGACGCGTCACCCGCCCAGCAGGTCACCGAGCCGGGCCCGTTCTTCGGGGAGTGCAGCTCGGTCACCGACGACGAGGTGGGCGCCGCGTTCGGTCTGGGCGCGTTCGCGACGGTCACCCGCAATTCGGTCGGGTGCGAATGGGAGACGGTGGTCGGCGGGCCCAGCGTCACGTTCTCGTGGTACCGGGGCAGTCCCATCGGGCGCGAACGCGCCGGCTCCGATCTGATCGGCCGCCCGGCCGAGGACGTCGAGATCGGCGGTCACGAGGGGTTCATGGGCTCGGCGCAGAACGAGCTGGGGCAGACCGTGCTGTGCGAGATCGGCCTTCAGTACGGAGGCGACTTCATCCACTGGTCCGTCACGTACGCGGACTTCACGCCCGCCGCGGACGCGTGTGTGGTCGCGCGCCGGCTCGCGGAGCTGTCCGCGGAGAGGGCAGAGGAATGAGCGCGCGCCGAATCACCTCGAGCCGGCTGGGACGGACCGCCACGGCGGTGCTAGCCGCCGTGGTCGCCGGGGGAGCGCTCGCCGGATGCAGCCGCACCATCGAGGGGCGCGCAGTACAGGAAGGTGCCGGTGGGGGTGGAGCCTCGGCCGAATTCACCAAGCTGCTCACCGAGTGCGATGCCGTCACCGACGAGCAGATCGCGCAGAGCGTCGGATCCGACTACGTGCTGCGCGGGTTCTTCGGCGCGATCTGCCGCTGGGACGGCGACGGCCCCAGCGGTCCGGTCAAGGTCACCTTCAACTGGTTCGAGACGGGTGCCCTCGACACCGAACGCGAGGCCGGTGAACGGCTCGGCTACGCGGTGGAGAACACCACCGTCGAGGGCCGGCGGGCGCTGCTGATGCGACGGCCCGCCGATCCGCATTCGTGCGGTGTCTCCGCGAACGCGTCGACCGTGGGGATCTTCGGCTGGTGGGTGCAGTACGCGCCCGGATCGGCGCATCCGGATCCGTGCGAAGCGGCCGCAACACTGGCCCGGCTCACTCTCAACCTGAGCAGCTGAGGCCGCTGTGCGAGGTCGGTGGGGGAGCGGTAGCTCACTTTGACCTCGTGGCTCGCCGCCGGGTATCGTTGTGGGTCGTGTCCGGCATGCCCGGGCCGATCTGTGTGCCTATGCGAGGTAGTGCCGTGCGCGCGGTCTGTAGACAGTCTGTAGACAACTGCAGTTTGCGAGCCCCCGGCTGCCTGTGTGGGGGTACGCGACACGCCCGACCTCGTGTGCACACGGGGGGCGGGTGCGGGGCAGCAGCTTCCTTGTCCCAACCGATGGATCCCTAATTTCAGAACAGCCGAGGCTGCTCGTGTGAGCAGCTCCAGACAACGAGAAAGCCTGTAGATGCCAACCATCAATCAGCTGGTCCGCAAGGGCCGCCGCGACAAGACCGCCAAGGTCAAGACCGCGGCCCTCAAGGGCAGCCCGCAGCGCCGTGGCGTGTGCACCCGCGTGTACACCACCACCCCGAAGAAGCCGAACTCGGCTCTCCGTAAGGTCGCGCGTGTCCGCCTGACCAGCGCTGTCGAGGTCACCGCGTACATCCCCGGTGAGGGCCACAACCTCCAGGAGCACTCGATGGTGCTCGTTCGTGGCGGTCGTGTGAAGGACCTCCCGGGTGTCCGCTACAAGATCATCCGCGGCTCGCTCGACACCCAGGGTGTCAAGAACCGCAAGCAGGCTCGCAGCCGCTACGGAGCGAAGAAGGAGAAGGGCTGATGCCACGTAAGGGTCCCGCTCCCAAGCGCCCGCTGATCGCCGATCCGGTCTACGGTTCGCCGCTGGTCACGCAGCTGGTCAACAAGATCCTCCTGGACGGTAAGAAGTCCACCGCCGAGCGCATCGTCTACGAGGCGCTCGAGCAGGCTCGCGAGAAGACCGGCACCGATCCGGTCGTCACCCTCAAGCGCGCGCTCGACAACGTCAAGCCCGCTCTCGAGGTCCGCAGCCGCCGCGTCGGTGGTGCCACCTACCAGGTCCCGGTCGAGGTTCGCCCCGGCCGTTCCACCACGCTGGCCCTGCGCTGGCTGGTCACCTTCGCGCGTCAGCGTCGTGAGAAGACCATGGTGGAGCGTCTGGCCAACGAGCTTCTCGACGCGAGCAACGGTCTCGGTGCGTCCGTGAAGCGCCGCGAGGACACCCACAAGATGGCTGAAGCCAACAAGGCGTTCGCGCACTACCGCTGGTGAGTCGTTGCCGGCCGGGAGGATCGGTTACCACCACCTCCCGGTCGGCTGCTCGCACATCTGTGTCGGTCCTGTGACGGCCGGCTGACAACACAAGAACACGTGGTCCGCACCCAAGGACCGACACGAGCTACGAGCGGGGTTTACCTGTGGCACAGGAAGTGCTGACCGACCTGAACAAGGTCCGCAACATCGGCATCATGGCGCACATCGATGCCGGCAAGACCACCACGACCGAGCGCATCCTCTTCTACACCGGTGTGAACTACAAGATCGGTGAGACCCATGACGGTGCTTCGACCACCGACTGGATGGAGCAGGAGAAGGAGCGTGGTATCACCATCACCTCCGCCGCCGTGACCTGCTTCTGGAACAAGAACCAGATCAACATCATCGACACCCCCGGCCACGTCGACTTCACGGTCGAGGTCGAGCGGTCCCTGCGCGTCCTCGACGGCGCGGTCGCCGTGTTCGACGGCAAGGAGGGCGTCGAGCCCCAGTCCGAGCAGGTCTGGCGCCAGGCTGCCAAGTACGACGTTCCGCGCATCTGCTTCGTCAACAAGATGGACAAGATGGGCGCGGACTTCTACTTCACCGTGCAGACGATCATCGATCGTCTCGGTGCGAAGCCGCTGGTCCTCCAGCTCCCGATCGGTGCCGAGGATGCCTTCGACGGCGTCGTCGACCTCGTCGAGATGAAGGCCATCACCTGGCGCGGCACCGTCGAGATCGGCGCCGAGCCGACCATCGAGGAGATCCCCGCCGAGCTCGCCGACAAGGCCGCCGAGTACCGCGAGAAGCTGCTCGAGACCGTCGCCGAGTCCGACGAAGAGCTCATGGAGAAGTACTTCGGCGGCGAGGAACTCACCGTCGCGGAGATCAAGGCTGCCATCCGCAAGATGACCGTCGCCTCCGAGCTCTACCCGGTGCTGTGCGGCTCCGCGTTCAAGAACAAGGGTGTTCAGCCCATGCTCGACGCGGTCATCGACTACCTGCCGAACCCGCTGGACATCGGCGAGGTCCAGGGCTCCAAGCTGAACGACGAGGAGACCGTCCTCACGCGTAAGCCGAGCAAGGACGAGCCGTTCTCGGCTCTGGCCTTCAAGATCGCTGCGCACCCGTTCTTCGGCAAGCTGACCTTCGTCCGCGTGTACTCCGGCCGGGTCGAGCCCGGTGCCCAGGTGCTCAACGCCACCAAGGGCAAGAAGGAGCGCATCGGCAAGCTGTTCCAGATGCACGCCAACAAGGAGAACCCGGTCGATGAGGCCGTCGCGGGCCACATCTACGCGATGATCGGCCTGAAGGACACCACGACCGGTGACACGCTGTGCGCGCAGGACGCCCCGATCGTCCTCGAGTCGATGACCTTCCCGGACCCGGTCATCCAGGTCTCCATCGAGCCCAAGACCAAGTCCGACCAGGAGAAGCTGGGCACCGCGATCCAGAAGCTCGCCGAAGAGGACCCGACGTTCTCCGTCGAGCTCGACGAGGAGACCGGCCAGACCGTCATCGGCGGCATGGGCGAGCTCCACCTCGACATCCTCGTCGACCGCATGCGTCGCGAGTTCAAGGTCGAGGCCAACGTCGGCAAGCCGCAGGTTGCGTACCGCGAGACCATCACCAAGCCGGTCGAGAAGCTCGAGTTCACGCACAAGAAGCAGACCGGTGGTTCCGGCCAGTTCGCGAAGGTCATCATCGCCCTGGAGCCCTTCAAGGGCGAGGACGGCGCGACCTACGAGTTCGAGAACAAGGTCACCGGTGGTCGCGTGCCCCGCGAGTACATCCCGTCCGTCGACGCCGGTGCGCAGGACGCGATGCAGTACGGCGTGCTCGCCGGCTACCCGCTGGTGAACGTCAAGGTCACGCTCCTCGACGGTGCGTACCACGACGTCGACTCGTCGGAAATGGCGTTCAAGATCGCCGGTTCGCAGGCCCTGAAGGAAGCTGCCCGCAAGGCTGCTCCGGTCATCCTCGAGCCGCTCATGGCTGTCGAGGTCACCACCCCCGAGGACTACATGGGTGAAGTGATCGGCGACCTCAACTCCCGCCGTGGCCAGATCCAGGCCATGGAGGAACGCAGTGGTGCCCGTGTCGTGAAGGCGCTGGTTCCGCTCTCGGAGATGTTCGGTTACATCGGTGACCTGCGGTCGAAGACCCAGGGCCGGGCGAACTTCTCCATGGTGTTCGATTCCTACGCAGAGGTTCCGTCGAACGTCTCGAAGGAAATCATCGCCAAGGCGACCGGCGAGTAACCTTCGGGTTATCCCCTCGGTCACCTGCACGACCAAGTAATAAAACCGCACTGCTGCATACTGCAAGCAACAACAGTCCAGGAGGACATTCCAGTGGCGAAGGCGAAGTTCGAGCGGACCAAGCCGCACGTGAACATCGGCACCATCGGTCACGTCGACCATGGCAAGACCACCACCACGGCTGCGATCACCAAGGTGCTGGCCGACAAGTACCCGGATCTCAACGAGAGCTTCGCGTTCGACCAGATCGACAAGGCTCCCGAGGAGAAGGCTCGTGGTATCACGATCAACATCTCCCACGTCGAGTACCAGACGGAGAAGCGCCACTACGCGCACGTCGACGCTCCGGGTCACGCCGACTACATCAAGAACATGATCACCGGTGCTGCCCAGATGGACGGCGCGATCCTGGTCGTGGCCGCCACCGACGGCCCGATGCCGCAGACGCGTGAGCACGTGCTGCTCGCCCGCCAGGTCGGCGTGCCCTACATCCTCGTCGCCCTGAACAAGGCCGACATGGTCGACGACGAGGAAATCCTCGAGCTCGTCGAGATGGAGGTCCGCGAGCTGCTGGCCGCCCAGGAGTTCGACGAGGAAGCTCCGGTCGTCCCGATCTCGGCTCTCAAGGCACTCGAGGGTGACCCGAAGTGGGTCAAGTCCATCGAGGACCTGATGGACGCTGTCGACGAGTCGATCCCGGACCCGGTCCGTGAGACCGACAAGCCGTTCCTGATGCCCGTCGAGGACGTCTTCACGATCACCGGTCGTGGCACCGTCGTCACCGGCCGCATCGAGCGCGGTGTCATCAACGTGAACGAGGAAGTCGAGATCGTCGGTATCCGCCCGACCTCGACCAAGACCACGGTCACCGGCATCGAGATGTTCCGCAAGCTGCTCGACCAGGGCCAGGCCGGCGACAACGTCGGTCTGCTGGTTCGTGGCATCAAGCGCGAGGACGTCGAGCGCGGCCAGGTCGTCGTCAAGCCGGGCACCACGACTCCGCACACGGAGTTCGAGGGCCAGGCCTACATCCTCAACAAGGAAGAGGGCGGCCGCCACACGCCGTTCTTCAACAACTACCGTCCGCAGTTCTACTTCCGTACCACGGACGTGACGGGCGTTGTGACCCTTCCCGAGGGCACCGAGATGGTCATGCCGGGCGACAACACCGAGATGTCGGTCGTTCTGATCCAGCCGGTCGCCATGGACGAGGGCCTGCGCTTCGCGATCCGCGAGGGTGGCCGCACCGTCGGCGCCGGTCGCGTCACGAAGATCATCAAGTGAGCTAGTTCTCGCTGACGCCGATGGCGCTCACTCCTTCGGGAGTGGGCGCCATCGCGCGTTTCAGGGCCTGCACGGCGGGCGACGGATCGGGTCGCCACACCAGCGCGAGGACCGCGTCGACGTCGGCGTCTTCCAGCGGTAGGGGAACGAGTCCCGGGTACGACCCGGCCATCGACGTGCTGAGGATCGCCACTCCCAGCCCGCGTGCCGCCAGGTCCGCCACCGCGTCGGGCGCGCTGGCCTGCATCGCGACCTCGACGCTGACCGCTCGCGCCGCGCAGGTTCGATCCAGGACCGTGCGGATACCGGTTCCCCGGGGCAGGCAGATCAGCGGGTGCGGAACCAGATCCGCCAGGTGCACGGCGGGGATTTCCGTGAGCGGATGTGCCGGCGGCACGGCCGCGACGATCCGCTCGGACACGATCGTCAGCGACTCGAGGTCGTCCGGCGGTGTGTCCGCGAGACCGACCAGCGCCACGTCGAGAGTGCCGGTACGTACCCGGTCCACCAGCACGTCCGAGTTGTCCTCGACGAGATCGACGGTGACGCCCGGGTGTGCACGCCGGCACGCGGACAACGCGTCGAACAGCGGTGACACCGTGCACGCGGTGACCATTCCGACCGCGAGCCGGCCCCGGACCAGGTGGTTTACGTCGTCGACGGCCTCGCGCACCGCGCGTGCCGCGGCCAGGGCGGCGCGCGCGTGGGGGAGTGCTGCCTCCCCGGCGGCGGTGAGTGTGGCGATACGCGTGCTGCGGTCGAACAGCACGGCGCCCAATTCGTTCTCGAGCTGCCGAATCTGTGCGCTGACCCCGGATTGGCTGATGTGCACGCGGGCGGCCGCACGAGTGAAGTTGGCTTCCTCGGCCACCGCGACGAAGTATTCGAGCTGGCGTAGTTCCACAACTCCTGATTCTAGGTACGGCAAGAACTATCTGTTGGACTTCTGATGTTCGGCGCGCGAGGCTGGAGGTGTACCGAATCCCCACCAGGAGAGGACGCACCGATGACGGAGAAGCAGCTCGAGAAGGCCATGACGCCGGAGGACATCACCCGACTGTTCGTCGAACGATCCAACGCCGGCGACGCGGACGGCGTGGCGGCCCTGTACGAGGAGGACGCCGTGCTGGCGTACCCGCCCGGATCCGTCACCGTCGGCCGTGCCGCCATCCGGGAACTGTGGGCCGAGGTGCTGGCTCACGCGCCGCGCTTCGAACCCGAACCGCCGCTGCCGACGCTCGTCAGCGGCGACCTCGCCCTGACGTCCACCCCGCCGCGGGACGGGGCCGGGGCCCGCGCGCAGGTGGTGCGGAGGCAGCCGGACGGGAGTTGGCTCCGCGTGCTGGACCAGCCGGAATTCGTCACGTCCACCCCCGCGGAGGGTTGACATCCGCAGCCGACGCGAGGATCGTCCTAAGTGTGTTAGGCAAACCGAACCGCGATAGGGTGGCCGAACGCCGTTCGGCAACTCGATCCGAGATTGTCGCCGCGGCCTGGGATGCCGCCCGCGAATGCGGGCTCGCGAATCTGACCCTCCGCGAGGTCGCCGACCGCGTGGGAATGAGACCCCCCTCGCTCTACAGCCACTTCGATTCGAAGAACGCGCTCTACGACGCGATGTTCGGACAGGCCTGGAGCGAGTGCCTGGCGGTCATGACGGAATGCGTCCGGAACCTGCCCGACACACCGCGCGGTGTGCTGCGATCCCTCGCGGCCACCTTCTTCGATTTCTGCGTCGAAGATCTCGCCCGATTCCAGCTGATGAACCAGCGGATCGTCATCGATTTCGAGCCGAGTGCCGACTCGTACGCGCCGGCCGTGGGAACCCTCGATCTGTTCCGTAACGCGTTGGCAGAGTTGGGGATTCGTGACCAGCAGGATGTGGATCTGTGTGTCGCGCTCACGGGTGGTCTCATCGATGCCCAGCTCGCCAACGATCCGGGTGGCGACCGGTGGCGTCGGCTTCTCGATCGGGCCGTGGACATGTTCGCCGAGAACGTAGGACTGTAAGGAGCGTCCGATGGCTGCAACGACCACAACCGAGTCCACTACGCGCCCACGACGACCGGTGATGCAACGCGACCTCGCGATGCGTCTGGCCGCCACCGAGTACGAGCGGTTCGCCGATCTGCTGGACCGGCTGACATCCGACGAATGGAGACAACCGACCGAATGTCCCGGGTGGGACGTGCGCGCGATCGCCGGGCACGCCTACGGGATGGCGCGGATGTCCGCGTCCCTCCTGGAGATGCGCCGCCAGCTCGCCGTCGCGAAACGCTCGCCCGGCGTCTTCATCGATGCCCTGACCGCGCATCAGGTCGAGAAATTCTCCACTCTCGACAACGAGACCTTGGCGTCGGCCTACCGGGCCACGGGGGTCAAGGCGGCGCGGGCACGCGCCCGTACACCGTCCCTCGCCCGGAACCTGACCATGAAACCGGCGCAGGCGGTCGGTGGCGTCGACGAATGGTGGACCCTCGGGTACCTGGTCGACGTCATCTTCACGCGCGACCCCTGGATGCACCGTGTGGACATCTGCCGCGCGACCGGCGAGACGATGGTCCTGACCGCCGAACACGACGGGGCGCTCGTCGCCGACGTCGTCGACGAATGGGCACGACGGCACGGCCGGCCGATCGATCTCACCCTGACCGGTCCGGCCGGAGGCCGCTGGCGCACCGGGTCCGGTGCACAGCCCGTCGAGATGGACGCGGTCGAGTTCTGTCGCGTCCTGTCCGGACGCGCGCCGGGAACCGGCCTTCTCGGGGTGCAGGTTCCGTTCTGATCGGCGCGCGCCCCCGACGGTCGTCAGTAGCCGGCCTGCGCGGTAACCGCCTCGGTCTCCGGTGCCGGCCCGAGCGTCGGGTCCGGGCTCCAGCCGAGGATCGGCGGCACGAACACGCAGTTCAGCGGTCGCGGATCCTCCGGATCGAGTGCCTTCAGCACGAACCACGCGGCGTTCGGGTCGTTGACGATACCGGCATGCTCGACGAAGTCGTTGCCGCAGTGGTCCTGGAGCACGATGTTCGTTGCGTTGGGGGCTTCGCGGTAGCCGCTGGTGTAGGGCAGGACGATCTCTTCGTACCGGCTCATGATGTTCGTGTAGGTGACCTCGTCGGCGTACACGCCGGCCTCCTGGATGGTGTGGATCCAGTCGGAGCCGGCCAGCACCTGCGGGCAGGCGCCACACCCGAGCGCGTGCACCAGGTTCTCCATGTCCTGGCGTGCCCCGACCCGCTCGAACAACTCGAAAGACGCGGCGATCAGGAACGCGTGGCTGCCCTCGTACACGGGACCGAGGGAGATGTAGTCGTCGACCTTCTCGTTGCCGCCGAGGAACTTGACGTACCAGACGGGCATCAACGTGCCCTGCGAGTGGCCGATCAGATCCACCTTCTCCGCGCCGGTGGCGGCGAGGACCTCGTCGACGAAATCGGCGAGCTGCTGTGCGCTCTCTTCCATCGGCAGCAGTCCGCCGACGGCGTTGAGCGGCCACGGCAGGTCGGCATGGTTGCCATAAGTGAGGGCGAAGACGCAGTACCCCTCGTTGGCGAGCAGGGGTGCCGGGTACGACCAGTTGTCCTGCCGGTTGAGGACGGTGCCGTGCACGAGGATCACCGGGTCGGGATGTTCCTCCGACGGCACGCAGCTCCAGTCGTCGGTGCCGGGGGCGTTGCCGCCGGGTGATCCCAATTCGCTTGCAACACCGTCTAGGAAGGTCCTTCCCACGGGTAGGGGAGGTGCCGGTTACTCGGCCTGTGCCGTTCCGGTTCCGAAGAGCGCGAAGATCGCCGCGAAGGTCGCGGCGGTGAGGGCGCGCAGGCGCATGTCCATCCCCCTTGTCGATACATGAATGGGCAGAAAGTTAACAGAGATTCCCCATAGGTGACCAGGCTGTGTCGGTGGCTCGGCGGTCTGGTGAATCACGATGTGCCCACCGATTCGGAAAACGCCTGCCCTGCAGCGTGAGCGGATCCGGACTCGGCGCGTGGATCGCCTCGGTAGGCGGTTCGGGGCGCCGCGTGTGGCTGGCACACTGGGAGCGGTGCGCGCCGGAACCACGACAGCAAGGGGCCCGCTGCGGCCGTTCGAGATCGCGGCCGCGGCGGTGTTCGGAGCACTGACCGCCGTCGTCACCGTCGTCACCGGGTTCATCCCGATCGGAGCCGCGCAGGTTCTCATCACTCTGCCGATCGCGTTCCTCGCAGCCGGAAACCGGATGCGGTCCGCGATCGCAGCGACCGTTGCGGCGAGCGTCGTCGCCCTGATCGCCGGCGGCCCGTTCGGGGTCGTGATGTTGCTCGTTCTCGTCGGCGTGGGAATCCTCGTCGGCTATGCCGAACGCCGATGGGGCAGGAACGCGGTCTTCGTGGTGTTCGCCGGGTCGATCCCCCTGGGGCTCGCCCTCGCCGGATTCACCGTCGGGATGCTGCTGTTGTTCGAACGGACCCGGATCCTGCTGCTCGACTCTCTCGCCGCATCGCTGCAGGGCGCCCTGCGGGCATTCCAGGCAGCCGGTGCGGGACAGGCATTCGTCGACGCCTTCACCCGCACCGCCGATTTCCTCGTCGAGTACTGGTGGCTGTGGATCGGGGGTGCCACGGTCGTCGGCATCGTCGGCAGCGCACTGCTCAGCTTCGGGGTCTTCCGCACGGTCGCGCTGCGCACGCGGTGGGGCAGCCCGCCCACCGAATGGCCGGCCACGGCCGTGGCGGAACCGGCACCGCTACCCGTGCACCTGCGGTCGGTCACCTACCGCTACCCGGGAGCCACCACCGACGCGCTCACCGACATCGACCTGACGATCACCGCCGGTGACTTCGTCGCGGTGGTCGGTGCCAACGGCTCGGGCAAGTCCACCCTCGCGCGGATCCTCGCCGGTCTCGATCCGACGACCGGTCTCGTCGACCGTCCCGGCCACGTCGGTCTCGGTGCCCCGGGCGGCACGGCACTGGTCTTCCAGCACCCGGAATCCCAGATCCTCGGCCGTACGGTCGCCGAGGACGTGCGCTGGGGACTCGACGATGCCGACGGCACCCTCGACGTCGACACACTGCTCGAGAGGGTCGGGCTGGGTGGGCTCGCGGACCGCCCCACCGAGGACCTGTCCGGCGGGCAGTTGCAGCGGCTGACGCTCGCCGGTGCGCTCGCCCGCCGCCCGGCCCTGCTGATCGCCGACGAGATCACCGCGATGGTCGACGACGCGAGCCGCGGCGCCCTGCTCGACCTGCTCGCCGGCATCGCCCGCGACGGCACGGCCGTCGTGCTCGTCACCCACGTCGAGGGAGAAGCGGCCACGGCTCGTCGCGTCGTCCACCTCGACCGCGGGCGACTCGTTCCCGCGCCAGCGCGGACCGCCCGGACCGTGACGGTGGCGACCCCACCGGCCGTCGTCGACCCGATCCTCGAACTCCGCGACGTCACCCACACCTACGCCGCCCGCACCCCCTGGGCGCACACCGCGCTGCGGAACGTGACGCTGACGGTCGGCCGCGGCGAGGGAGTGCTCGTGGTAGGTGCGAACGGCTCCGGCAAATCGACCCTCGCCTGGGTGCTGGCCGGACTGCACCGGCCCACGTCCGGCACCTGCACGCTGAACGGCACCCCGACCGCCGACCTGCGCGGCGACATCGGACTGGTGTTCCAGCAGGCGCGACTGCAGTTGCAGCGACCCACCGTCGCCGAAGAGATCTGCGACGTCGCCGGACTCGGCTACATCGACCGCCCGTACGTGGCCGCGGTGCTGCAACGCGTCGGTCTGGGCACGCACCTGGTGGACCGTGCCGTCGACAGGCTCAGCGGCGGCGAGATGCGGCGCGTCGCGATCGCCGCACAACTCACCCGCGCCCCGCGCGTGCTGGTGCTCGACGAACCGCTCGCCGGGCTCGACGACGCCGGCCGCCACGACCTCGTCGGACTCCTCGGGTACCTGCGCGAGACCGAGCACATGACGATCGTGGTCATCTCCCACGACCTGCACGGCATGGAAGCGGTGTGCTCGCGAACCGTGGTGCTCGATGCAGGCACGATCGTCGACGACCGGACGGTGGCGGCATGAGACGCACCGGCGCGAGAAGCACGAACCGGAGTACCCGGCGTCCCCTGATCCTGCTGCGCCCGGTGCCGCGCGAAACGCCCGTGCACCGGCTGTGGGCCGGTACCAAACTCCTCGCCGCCTCCGCGCTGGCGGTGACGGTCGCGCTCGTGCCGTCGTGGACCAGCCTGCTGGTGCTGGCCGTCGTCCTCGCGACGGCGATCGTCGTGGCGCGGATCCCGCGCGGCGCGGTGCCCACCGTCCCGTGGTGGGTGTTCGCGTCCCTCGGGTTCTTCGCCGTGCTCAGCTCGGTCGGCGGGGGCCTCGACCCGTACGTGCGATCGGTGCTGGTGGGTCTGGCGCTGTTGGTCTGCGCCTCGCTGGTCGGGTGGACGACCCGGCTCGGTGACATCGTCGACACCCTCCCGGTGCTGTTCGCGCCGCTGCGGCTGCTGCGGTGCCCGGTCGACGAATGGGTGACCACCTGCACCCTCGCGCTGCGCGTGCTGCCGTCCATCCGGGAGGAGTTGCGCATGGTCTTCGCGGCCCGTGCGCTGCGCGGCCGTCCCGGTGTGCCGACCCCGCGCGGGCTGTGGCACCAGGTCGTCGACGCCGTCGGAGCCGTCGTGTCGGTGTCGCTGCGTCAGGTCCGCGACCTCGGCGACGCACTGGCGGTCCGGGGGCAGCGGACGGTGGTGCGGACCCGGCCGCACTGGGGGATCGGGGATCTCGTGACGGTGGTGATGGTCGCCGCCGCATGCACGGTGATGGCCGTATGGGGATGAGCGGTCCGTAGGCTGCCGCCATGCCCGAGATTCGCGTCCTCGACACCGAACCCGATCTCATCGAATCGTCGAACCTGTTCCGCACCGCCATGGTCGGCCTGCCCGCCCCACCCCCGTACGAGCCGGGACAGATCCGGGAACTGCTCGAACCGGGTCGCACGCTCGGCGCATTCGTCGACGGCGTCATGGTCGGGACCGCGGATTCGGCGACCAGCGGCCTGATCCTGCCCGGTGGCCGGACGGTGGCGCACGCCGCGGTCACCCACGTCGGGGTACTGCCCACCCACACCCGGCGCGGGGTGCTCACCGCGCTGATGCGTCACCAGTTGCGCGACGCCCGCGACCGCGGTGAGGTGGTCGCGACCCTGCGCGCCTCCGAGGCGACCATCTACGGCCGCTTCGGGTACGGGGTGGCGAGCACGTCGCACACCCTCGAGCTGGACGTGCGGCGAGCACGACTGCTCCCGTCGGTGGCCGGGGGAGGACCGGTGCGGCTGCTCGAGCCGGGTGCGGTGTGGAATGTGCTGCCGCGGATCGTCGACGAGCACCCGTCGGCCCGACCCGGCACCATCGACCGCATCCCGCTGTGGTGGCGCGGTCGCGAGTTGATGGCACAGTCCGGTCGTGGACCGAATTATGTTGCTGTCCACGGTGATCCGGGTTCCGAGGACGGATTCGTCCGGTACCGGCCGATCGGCACCGACCGCTGGTTCGGCGGCCGCGACCGCACCGTCGTCGTCGACGACTTCTACGCCCCGACCCGCGCCGCCTACCTGGGACTGCTCCGGTTCCTGCTCGCGCTCGATCTGGTCGACATCCTCGTGTTCGCCGCCGTGCCGGAGGACGATCCGCTGCCGTGGCTGCTGACCGACCGGCGCGCGGTGCGGCTGCGCAGCGCGGACGACGAGACGTGGCTGCGGATCCTGGACGTATCCGCCGCGCTGGATCGCCGGGTGTTCGACGGGGACGCCGTGGTGCGGGTCGGGGTCGTCGACGAGCTGCTGCCGGAGAACACCGGCACCTATCGGATCGGCGCGACCGGAAGCGGCCGCACGGACAGCGCACCGCAGGTGGAGGTGGAGGTCGCGACGCTCGCTGCGGCGCTGCTCGGCGGAACCCGATGGCAGCAGCTCGACCGTGCCGGACTGGTCCGCGTGCACGACGACTCGGCTCTGCCGCAGCTCGAGCGGCTGTTCGCGACCGCGGAGGCGCCGTTCGCCGGGGTGATGTTCTGACGGACGCGGTCTTCTAACGGATTTCGGTGGCGGGGTCCAGGTGCAGCAGCACCTGGGTGGCCACCCGCGCCCCGCCGAGTGCCCGGGCCGCACGCTGCGCGGTGTCCTCGGCGCTCGCGGTGAACTCGGCGACGTCGATGTTCGGGTCGGCGTGCACCGTCACCGACAGGGTCGGCAGATGCCGCTCGACGACCGCTCGGCTCCGCACCGACCGCACCCCCGGCAGCGACGCGAGCTCGGCGGCGACCCCGTCGGCGACGGGTCCGAGTTCGACGCCGAGAGTCGCGTCCGTGACCTGGTCGTAGAGCTGCACGGTGGAGGTGCGGCGCCGCGACAGGTTCACCACGAGCAGCACGATTCCGACGGTCAGGCCCACCACGACCGCGCCCCACAGCGCCGCCGTCCACCACGGCTGGTCGGGCACGTCGATGACGCGGGGCCGGTCGAGCCGCGCGAGGGAGTCGCGGGTGAACGGCACCCGGCCCACCCACGCCAGCGCGAACGCCCCCAGACCGAGCAGCGCGAGTCCGACGGCGAACGTCACGAACCGATTGACCAGGACGGTGCGCAGTTTCACCGGTTCACCTTCACGACGAGGGGGATCGGCTCCGCGAGCAGGGCCAGGTTCGGTTCCACCGCGGCCCGGACCGCGGCGGTGAGATCGGCGACCGGGGTTTCGTCCTCCACGGTGATCCGGACGACGGCGCGGCGCCGGTCGACGACGGTGCGGGCGGCCGCCACCCCGCTCAGGGACGACGCGTGCGCACTGCACATCCGGGCCAGGTCGGTGCGCCGCATCCACACCGTCGCGACCGGCCCGGCGACCTGCAACGGCAGGTGGGTGCGTCGCCGCGGTTTACAGGCGACCGCGAGCAGCACGACCCCGACGGCGACGCACGCGGCGGCGGCCACGGGGATCCACGGCTCCCAGTGCAGCCGCCCGAACCACTCGAAGGAGTTCCGCAGCCACGGAGCGCCGCCGTAGGTGCCCCGCACGATGAGCAGCTCCCGCGCGGCGGTGAACGCCAGGATCAGCGCCGCGACGGCGATGAGCGCCGCCGCGGGAGCAGCGGCCGGGTAGGCGAGCGGCGGCAGGGGGGCGACGACGGGAACGGGGGTGCGCGGTTCCGTGCGGCCGGCGACGATGTCCGATTCGAGGTACTCGACGGGAATCGCCGCGTCGCTGTCCGCGTCCTCCTCGGGGACGGCAGTGGCGGCGACGACCACGTTCAGTTCGTGGACGGACAGCCCGGTGAGCTCGCGCAGCTGCCGTTCCACGGAATCGTGCACGCGGCGGGTGAGCATCGCCGCGTCGTACGGCCATTCGGCGGCGACGTACAGGTTGACGGCGACGGCGTTGCCGCCCGTGGTCACGTCGGCGCGGGGCAGTTCACGGCCGGTGAGGAGGCTCAGACCGCTGCTGCGCCGGACCACACCGGGAACCTGCAGCGCTGCGGCCGTGGCGATCCGCGCGACCGCGCGGTCCTTGACGACGAGCGAACCGCGGTGACCGCGGGTGTCCTCCGATGCGGGCTCGGTTTGTGTGTGCGGCTCGGCCGCGGTCTGCGGGTGCTCTTCGGTCTGCGTGTGCTGCTCAGCCACGACCCCGGCTCCTGAGCAGGGCCCCGAGGTCGAGCAGGCCGTCGCGGTGTGCGCCGATCGCCATGCCGAGGGCGCCGAGCAGTACCGCGAACAGCAGTCCGCTGAAGCCGCCGAGGATGCCCGCGATGGCCAGCAGCAGTCCGGCGAGGAGACCGATGACGGTGTTGTTGATGGGCGTGTGGTTCACGGTGCCGCCTCTGTGCGCTCGTAGGGCTCTGTGTGCTCGTCGGTCTGCAGATCCTCGATCGTCACCTGCACCGGCACCGCGACCATCGGGGCGATCCGCGCGTGCACCGCTCCGGCGACCGCGGGCAGATCCGCCGGATAACGGGCCACGATGTGCACTGCGCACAGGTCGGCGCCGATCCGGATGCCCTCGATGCGCCGGCCGGGCAGATAGGTCGCGATCTCACCGAAGACGCCACCGTGCAGTCCGGCGACACCGGGAACCGCGAGCGCGGCCTCGGCGACGCGTTCGGCAAGTTCCGCCGTGGGCGGCGTCCCGGCGATCGTCACTGCACTCGCGGCTTGGTGTCGTCGACGAGACCGGCGGCTTCGTCGTGCAGCACGACGTCGAACACGGTGATGTTGACCTCGGTGACTTCGAGGCCGGTCATCCGTTCGACCGCGCCGATCACGTTGTGCCGGATGGCGACCGCGAGTTCGTGCAGTGCCACGCCGTATTCGGCGATGATGCCGATGTCGATCGCGGCCTGCTTCTCACCGACCTCCACGGCGACACCCTGGCCGTGGTTGATGCGCGCGCCGGGGATCCGGTCGCGCAGCGCACCCACGACGCGGGTGGTGCCGGCGCCGACGTCGAACACGCCGCTGATCTCGCGGGTAGCGATGCCGGCGATCTTGGCGACGACGGCGTCGGCGATGATCGTGCGGCCCTGCGTGTCGACGGGGCCGGGCGAGACGCCGGCGCCGAACTGTACGCGGCTGATTCCTGCGCCGCTGTCGCTGGTCATGAAGGACTCCTCGGAAGCGCTGCCGGTGTGTCCGTGGTCGACTCCGTTGTCTGCACGTTGTCCTCGACTCTAGTGACTCCCGCGACCGGATGGGACGCGCGTGGGGCGGTGTTTCCCGGACCGGTTGCCGATGCGTAGGACTGTCGCCCGTGATCACCGTTTGGTAGAAAAGTCGAACGGTATCGGGGGTGACCGGCGTCACCACTATCGAAGGATGAAGACGTGTCGACTGATGATGTGACCGAGGGCGGGGCGGGGAGGGTCGTCGTCGTCGGCGCCGGTCTGGCCGGAGTCCGGACCGCCGAGGAGCTGCGGCGGGCCGGGTTCGACGGCGAGATCGTCCTGGTCGGTGCGGAGCCGCACCTGCCCTACGACCGCCCGCCGCTGTCGAAGGACGTGATCCGCGGCGAACGTGAGGACACCACGCTGCGGCCGCGTGAGTTCTTCGACGAGCAGCGCATCGATCTGCGACTCGGCGTCGCGGTGGAATCGCTCGACGCTGCCGCGCGCACGGTCGCGCTGGCCGACGGCACCTCCCTCGGCTACGACGAACTGGTCGTCGCCACGGGCCTGCGTCCCCGCCGCATCCCCGGCCTGCCCGAGCTTGCCGGAGTGCACGTGCTGCGGTCCGTCGAGGACAGCGTCGGCCTGCGCGCCGACATCCGCCCCGGTGGCAAGGCGTTGATCGTCGGCGCCGGCTTCATCGGCTGCGAGGTCGCGGCGAGCCTGCGGGCGTGCGGCATGGACGTCGTACTCGTCGAGCCGCAGCCCACCCCGCTCGCGTCGGTGCTCGGTACCGAGGTCGGCGGGTTCGTCGAGCGCCTGCACACCGCCGAGGGTGTGGACGTGCGCTCCGGGGTCGGGCTCACCGAACTGCGCGGCGAGGACCGGGTCACCGGCGCGGTCCTCGGGGACGGCACCGAGATCGCGGTGGACCTGGTGGTCCTCGGTATCGGATCGGTCCCGGTCACCGAGTGGCTGGACGGTTCCGGCGTGACCGTCGACAACGGCGTGGTCTGTGACACCGTGGGTCGCGCCTCCGCCGATCACGTGTGGGCGGTCGGCGACGTCGCGTCGTGGCAGCTGCCCGACGGCGGCCGCAAGCGGGTCGAGCACTGGACGAGCGCGGGCGAGCAGGCCGCCGTGCTCGCGAAGGCGCTGCTCGGTGCCGACGGTGACCGGGCCGCTCAGGTCCCGTACTTCTGGAGCGACCAGTACGACGTGAAGATCCAGGGTCTGGGCGCGATGTCGGCCCGGGACACCGTGCACGTGGTGCACGACGACGGCCGCAAGTTCCTCGTCTACTACGAGCGGGACGGCCGTCTGGTCGGTGTCGTCGGTGGTGGTCTGCCGGCCCGGGTGATGAAGACGCGCGTGAAGATCGCGGCAGGCGCGCCGATCGAGGAGATGCTCGCACCGACGTCGTGATCGGGCACGTCCTGCCGGCCGCCTCGGCGTCGCGCGCTAAATTCGTACGGTGATCGTTGCGCTCATCGACTCGGGATTCGGTTTGCTGCCGACCTCGGCGTGGCTGCGTCGATTGCGGCCCGACCTGGATCTGATGCTGTCGATGGATCCGGCCGGAGCGCCGTGGGGTCCGAAGCCGCGGGACTGGGTGATCGAGCGGGTCGTCACGACCGCGCGGCGCGCGGTCCGGCGCGGCGCCGACGTGGTGGTGCTGCCGTGCAACACCGCCTCGGTCACCGCCCTCGACGAGGTCCGCCGCGACCTCGGCGACGGCGTTCCCGTGGTCGGTACGGTCCCGGCGATCAAACCGGCCGCGGCGGTGTGCGACTCGGTGGCGATCTGGGCGACCGCCGCGACCACCGCCAGCAGCTATCAGGCCGATCTCATCGCGCAGTTCGCGAACGGCAGCGAAGTCGTCGGCGTCGCGTGTCACGGCCTGGCCGACGCGATCGACCGCGGCGACCGGGCCGGAGCCGCGGCGGCCATCGCCTCCGCGGTGGAGCGGACGCCGGCGGACGTCAGCGGAGTCGTGCTCGGTTGCACGCACTATCCGCTGGTCGCCGACTCGATCGCGGCGCAGCTGCCTGCCGGTGTGCGGTTGTTCGACAGCGCCGAGGCCGTCGCCCGCCAGACCCTGCGCCGCATCGATGCGCTCGGCCGTGAGGATCGCGGATCGGGCCGCGTCGAGGTGTTCCTCAGCGGTGAACCGGGAGCGTTGCCGGCGGGGGCCCGGGCCTTCGAAGCCGGGCAGATCCTGCTCGCACCCGCCGGTGACGCCGTCGGCTGACCGCTCATCCGAACGAGAGCTTCCCCATTCCGGTCATCCCGGCTGCGATGACCCGCGCCACGGTACGCAGGTCCTCGCGGTTGCGGGGCAGCCCGTCGAGGTCGAGCCACCGGTCGGTGCTCGCCGCCGAGAACATCGCCGACACCCACGCGGTCGCGCAGGCCCGCAGGGTGCCCGGCTGCACCGGGCCGGGGGCGCTGGCCTGCAGCAGGCGCACGGTGATGTCGTGCAGGTGCGAGCGCAGCCGGTACAGGTGGGACCGGATGTCAGGATGGGTGTCGGCCTCGCGCCAGATGATCACCCGGAGCACCGACGACCGGTGGTCGCGCAGGTTCAGCGCGGTGTCGAGGTTCACGAGGCTGGCGGCCGGATCGCCGGGTTCGACGAGTGCGTTCACGTCGTCGATGGGTTCGGTCGGCATTCGTTCGGCGACGAGTGTTTCGAGAATGGCCTCCTTGGTCGGGAAGTAGTAGAAGATCAGGCCTTTCGGCACGTCTGCCGCCGCGGCGATGGACGCGGTGGCGGTTGCGTCGAAACCGTGGGTCGCGAACAGCTTTTCGGCGGCATCGAGGATGCGGGTGCGGGCCTCGCCGTCCTGTTGCGTGCGGCGCCGGCCTCGCCGGGGAATGTGTGTACTCACCTGCGCACCACCTTCGGTGATCCGAGAGGGGGCGAGGGCACGTCGGCCGCTCGCCCCGGGTCCCGGTATCAGGTGCGGATCAGTGATGGGTCGCCAGTCCGCCTCCGTGCATGCGAGCGTTCATGACAGGCAGGGCCGCGACGGCGACGACGACGGTGAGAACACCGACGATCCACGCGGTCCACGAGGCGCCCGTGTACTCGGTGTATCCCAAGACCCAAGGGGACAGGAACATCAGCACACCGAAGACGCCCATTGCGTAGTCGATCGCGGCCATCGTCGGCCGTGCGATCTGCGCAATGCCGCACAATGCGACCAGCACACCGAGGACGATCAGCGACCACATGGCCGCGTCGTTGGTGTCGAGCCACAACGGCGACAGGGCGGCGAAGACGCCCAGAACCACGGCCACATAGTCCTGCAGCCGGCTGTCGGAGAACATGGTGAGCCTCCTCGTGAGAGTGTGTCCTTCCGTCTTTCGGTATAGGTCTGATCGACCGGTCGGTCAAGATGTTCCACGGTTGCGGTGCGGTAACGCTGCTTTCCAGTTCAGGGCGTCTTTTTGCCGGATCGTCATCTGGCGGTCGGCGGGCGTGACCACGGCCCTGATCCGGGGTCGATTCGCCGCACGATCCGGAGTCCGCCCATGCTGCAGGGTGAGCGAATTCCGAGGCGTGCGGCCGATCGGGGGGCTCGCCGGCGCGCGGACGTCGTACTCTCGTCAGCCGTGACCGATGAGACGAGCGCGGGGGACGTGCGGGCCGCACTCGACGCCCTGGCCGACCCGGCCGCGGCCGCGCAACTGCGCCGGTTCTTCAAGACCGGCCCGGGCGAGTACGGGGAGGGCGACGAGTTCGTCGGGCTGCGGGTCCCGCAGACACGGGCGGTCGTCCGCCGCTTCCGGGCGTTGCCGATCACCGAGGCGCGGGCTCTGCTCGACAGCCCGATCCACGAACACCGCCTGGCGGGACTGCTGATCCTCGCCGACCGGTTCGCGCGCGACCGCGACGCCCGGGACCGGATCGTCGAGTGCTACCTCGACGCACTGAACTGCGGTCGCGTGAACAACTGGGACCTGGTCGACTCGTCGGCGGATCGCATCGTCGGCGAATGGGTACGCGAGCATCCCGACCGGGCCGCGCTGCTCACCGAACTCGTCGACGACCCGGACCTGTGGCGCCGCCGGACCGGGCTGCTCGCGACCTTCGCGTGCATCAAGGTGGGGGAGGCGGAACCGACGCTGACGCTGGTCGCGCGGGTCCTCGACGACCGTCGGGACCTGATCCAGAAGGCAGCCGGGTGGATGTTGCGAGAGGTCGGCAAACGCGTCGACCGTGCGTTGCTGGTGAGTTTCCTCGACGTCCACGCCGCGGCGATGGGCCGCACCGCGCTGAGCTACGCGACCGAGCACCTCGAGCCGGCCGAACGGGCACGGCTGCGGGCACTGCGCTGAGCCGGCGTACGCGGTCGCGCACGCCGGAGCGGCGCTTCGAAACTCAGAACTGGATCTTGAGGTTGTCGCTGACCGGCTTGGCCTGGCAGCCCAGGATGTAGCCGGACTCGATGTCCTCCGGGTCGAGGATGTCGCAGTGCTCCATCTCCACCTCGCCCTCGAGGACGGTGCACGCGCACGACCCGCATTCGCCTTCCTGGCACGAGTAGGGCACGTCGATGCCCTTCGCGAGCATGATGTCGACGAGCGTCTGCTTGCGCGGCCACGACAGGGTGTGGGTCTCGCCGTCGAGCTCGACCTCGACGGTCGCGGCGTCGGCGGCTTCCTCGTCGCTGACCTCGACGGGCGCGGCGTCGGCGAACGGATCGCCGGCGAGCGAGTTGAACACCTCGGCGTGGACCCGGCTGCGCTCCATGCCCGCGGCGTGCAGCGCGGCGTGCACGGTGTCCATGAACGGGCCGGGGCCGCACATGAACGCCTCGTATCCGGTGTACGGGTCGGCGAGCGTGGCGAGCTGGTCGGCCGTGGGCAGGCCCTGCACGGATTCGAGCCAGTGCACGACGGTCAGGCGCGTCGGGTACTTGTCGGCGAGGGCGCGCAGCTCCTCGGCGAAGATGACCGACGACTCGTCGCGGTTGGCGTAGACGAGCACGACGCGGCCGCTGCCCTGGGTCAGCGCCGACTTGAGGATCGAGATGACCGGGGTGATGCCGCTGCCGGCGCCGAACAACAGGAAGTCCTGGTCGAGCGACTTCGGGGTGAACACGCCGGACGGCGGGAGCACCTCGATGCGGTCGCCTGCGGAGATCTTGTCGCACAGCCAGTTGGAGCCGTAGCCGTCGACGGTGCGCTTGACGGTGACCTTGGGGGAGTCGTCGGTGAACGGTGAGCTCGCGAGCGAGTAGCAGCGTGCCACCGAGCCGGTGAGGTCGCTCGGGATGCGCAGGGTGAGGAACTGCCCGGGCTTGTACGCGAACTTGTCCCGCAGGTCGGCGGGTACGTCGAAGACCAGCGAGCGTGCGTCGGACGTCTCCTCGATGACGGCTGAGACGGTGAGAATCACCGATCGTGAGCCGTGCGGCACCTCGACTGTCGTCATGGGGTGTTTCGTCCTCTCGTCGTGCAGGCTGCGCTTTCGAACAGCTGGGCCTCGGAACAGCCGGGCCTTGAACATGTGGTGCGGTCGCCGCCCACCCTGCCGAAACCAATATAGAACGTGTTCTAGTTCAAGGGTAGCAGCCGGATCGGGCGACAAGGAAACGGTACCGGGCACCCCGTGGCCTCGACGTCGCCGCATCCCGGTCGGCGGGACATCCACCCTGCCCGACCGGGCAGGTGGCCGCACTCGACCGGACGGCTTCGGCGCGCAAACCGGACGGTTCCGACCGGTAGCTCTTCACCGGCGGGCGGGCGTCGGCCACGGTGGACCCCGGATGAGATGTGGGTCACAAACCGTGAGCCACCGGCGACCGAGGAGAGACACGATGGCCATCGAGCTCAATCAGATCTGGGACTTCCCGATCAAGGAGTTCCATCCCTTCCCGCGCGCACTGATGGGTGTCGGCGCACACGACATCATCGGTGTCGAAGCCAAGAACCTCGGATTCAAGCGGGCCCTGCTGATGACGACGGGTCTGCGCGGCTCCGGCATCATCGAGGAACTGATCGGCAAGATCGAATACCAGGGTGTCGAGGTCGTCCTCTACGACAAGGTCGAGTCCAACCCCAAGGACTACAACGTCATGGAGGCAGCCGCCCTCTACCAGCAGGAGAAGTGCGACTCGATCATCTCCGTCGGCGGCGGCTCGAGCCACGACGCCGCCAAGGGCGCCCGCGTCGTCATCGCCCACGACGGCCGCAACATCAACGAGTTCGAAGGCTTCGCGAAGTCCACGAACAAGGAGAACCCGCCGCACATCGCCGTCTCCACGACCGCCGGCACCGGCTCGGAGACGTCCTGGGCGTACGTCATCACCGACACCTCCGACATGGACCACCCGCACAAGTGGGTCGGCTTCGACGAGGCCACCATCGTCACCCTCGCCATCGACGACCCGCTGCTGTACTACAGCTGCCCCCAGCACTTCACCGCCTACTGCGGCTTCGACGTCCTCGCCCACGGCTCCGAGCCGTACGTCTCGCGCCTGGACTTCGCGCCGTCGCTGGGCAACGCGCTCTACTCGATCGAGCTGGTCGCGAAGAACCTCCGCGAGGCCGTCTTCGAGCCGCGCAACCTCAAGGCCCGCGAAGGCATGATGAACGCCCAGTACATCGCCGCGCAGGCGTTCAACTCCGGCGGCCTGGGCATCGTGCACTCGATCTCGCACGCGGTCTCCGCGTTCTTCGACAGCCACCACGGCCTCAACAACGCGATCGCGCTGCCCCGCGTGTGGGAGTACAACCTGCCCTCCCGTTACGAGCAGTACGCCCGCATCGCGACCGCGATGGGAGTCGACACCCGCAACATGACCACCGTGCAGGCTGCCGACGCCGCGGTCGAGGCCGCGATCCGGCTCGCCAAGGACGTCGGGATCCCCGACAACTTCGGGTCCGTGCGCACCGACTCGTACGAGAAGAACCAGATGAACACCAAGAAGTACGCGGGTCGCGGCGACACGATCCGCGGCGACGAGAAGACCGTGCGCGCCATCTCCGAGCACATCCAGGGCGACTGGTGCACGCCCGGCAACCCGCGCGAGGTGACGGTCGAGTCGATGATCCCGGTCGTCGACCACTGCATCAACCGGTCCTACTGACCCTGCATCCACCGGTCCGACGGACCGACCGATCTCGCGCCCGGGGCGGAGTTCCCCTGCCCCGCCCCGGGCGCGTTCTCACCGCGCGACAGGAGTACCGATGACCGCCTTCGCCGACAGTGCCGCACTGAAGGACGCGCTGCGCCGCCACGACTACATCGCCGACGACGAGTTCGCGGTCGTCGTGCACCTGGCCACCGTCCTCGACCGGCCGTTGCTGCTGGAAGGACCCGCCGGGGTCGGCAAGACCGAACTCGCCAAGGCCCTCGCCGCAGCCGGCGGACGCAAACTCGTGCGCCTGCAGTGCTACGAGGGCCTCGACGACAGCCGTGCACTGTACGAATGGGACTACGCCAAGCAGCTGCTGCACGTGCAGATGCTGCGCGACCGCATCGGTGACCGGCTCGCCGCGTACCCGGACCTCGCCGACGCCTCCCGCTTCCTCGCCGAGCAGGACTTCGGGCTGTACTCCGAGAGCTTCCTCGCCGTCCGCCCGCTGCTCGAGGCCGTGATCTCGCCCGAGCCGGTGGTTCTGCTCGTCGACGAGGTCGACCGCACCGAGGAATCCATGGAAGCGCTGCTGCTCGAGATTCTCGCCGAACGGCAGATCACCATCCCCGAGGTCGGCACGTTCACGGCGCGCTCCGCGCCCTGGGTGATCCTCACCTCCAACGACACCCGCGAACTGTCCGCCGCGCTCAAACGCCGCTGTCTGCACTACCACGTCGGCTATCCGACGCCCGAACGCGAACGCGAGATCGTCACCGCCCGCGCCCCCGAAGTGCCGGCCGCGACCGCCGCGGAGGTCGTCGAATTCGCCCGCACTCTCCGCGAGATGCCGCTGCGCAAGAGCCCGTCCATCTCCGAGGTCATCGACGCCGCCCGCGCGGCCACCGTCCTGAGCGCGCACGCCGGGGACGGCTCGATCCGGCACGTGCGCGACGTCCTGCTCGCGGCGCTGCTCAAGTACACCGGTGACGTCACCCTGGCCCGGACCCGGCTCGACGGCGCACCGGACCCCGCCGACGAACCGGTCGCCGACGTGCCACCGGCCGAACGGGTTACGGTCGCGTCCCGGCCGGCGAACACCACCACCGCGGTGTTCCGCGGTCGCGGTGGGGGAGGGCGCGACACCGCCCGTGTCGGCGCAAGGCGGTGACACCGTGCGCGTGAGCGACCTCGACGCCCGCCGCCCCGCGTATCCCCTCGACGTGGTCGCGGCCGTGTTCGCGCGACTGCTGCGACACCACGGGGTCGCCGCATCGCCCGCCGAAACCATCGAGATACGAAGGGTTCTCGGCCTCGTCGGCGCCCGCGACCGCGACGTCCTGCGCGCGGCGCTGCGGGCGGTGTGCGCGAAGTACGCCCACGAGCAGGCCGGGTTCGACCGCGCCTTCGACGCCCTGTTCCTCACCGCCGGCCCCGACACCGTCTCCGACGGCAGCCCACCCCTGCGCGCGCAGTTCGCGGAATCCCTGCCCGCCGCACTGGAAATCGACGACGAACAGCAACTCGCCCGCTACGCGGAGTACAACGAACGCGCCGCGGAGGTCGGTGACCTGTTCGACACCCCCGAGGCGGACAAGGGGTTCAACCCGCACAAGGACGACGACGATGTGTCGATGACCTCGGCGGACGCGGACCTGTCCGTCGACACCGGCGCCGATTCGGGACGCCGCGGCGTCACCTACACCGTCGACGTCGACCGGGCAGCGACCGCGACCGTCGGTGACCTGTCGGCGAATCCCGGTGCAGCCGTGTCGGGTTCGCTGTCGTGGGACGATCCGGCGTCGATCCTGGCGTGGCTCGACGCCTACGACCCGCACCGCGCCTACGGCGGCGACACCGCCGACGAACAGCTCACCGAAGCGCAACTGAACCGGCTCGTCGAGGCCGTCGAAGCGTTCGTCGCGGCGCTCGCCCAGGCCGTCGAAGCCCCGGTGGACGATCCGTCCGATGCACCGGTCGATCCGACGGCCGCGCAC
>NZ_JBMBTE010000063.1:0-31562 GCF_048897285.1 Rhodococcus sp. O3 | reverse complement strand
TGGACGCGGCGGCACGGCCGGTGCGTTCGGTCGTCCCGGTGGTGCTCCGCGTCGCGGCCGCAAGTCGAAGCGGCAGAAGCGGCAGGAATACGACTCGATGCAGGCACCGGCAGTCGGCGGTGTCCGGCTGCCCCGCGGCAACGGCGAGACCATCCGGCTCGCCCGCGGCGCCTCGCTGTCCGACTTCGCGGAGAAGATCGACGCGAACCCGTCGGCACTGGTCCAGGCACTGTTCAACCTCGGCGAGATGGTCACCGCCACTCAGTCGGTGAACGACGAGACCCTCGAGCTGCTCGGCTCGGAGATGAACTACGTCGTCCAGGTCGTCAGCCCCGAGGACGAGGACCGCGAGCTGCTCGAATCGTTCGACATCCAGTACGGCGAGGACGAGGGCGGCGAAGAGGACCTGCAGCAGCGTCCGCCGGTGGTGACCGTCATGGGTCACGTCGACCACGGTAAGACCCGACTGCTCGACACGATCCGCAAGGCCAACGTCCGCGAGGGCGAGGCCGGTGGCATCACCCAGCACATCGGTGCCTACCAGGTGCTCACGCACCTCAACGGCGAAGACCGGCTCATCACCTTCATCGACACCCCGGGTCACGAGGCGTTCACCGCCATGCGTGCCCGCGGTGCGAAGTCGACGGACATCGCGATCCTCGTGGTCGCCGCCGACGACGGTGTCATGCCGCAGACGGTCGAGGCGATCAACCACGCCCAGGCGGCCGACGTGCCGATCGTGGTCGCGGTCAACAAGATCGACAAGGAGGGTGCGAACCCCCAGAAGATCCGCCAGCAGCTCACCGAGTACGGCCTGGTCACCGAGGAGTACGGCGGCGACACCATGTTCGTCGACATCTCGGCGAAGCAGGGCCTGAACATCGACCAGCTGCTCGAGGCCGTGCTGCTCACCGCCGATGCGGCCCTCGACCTGCGGGCCAACCCGGACATGGAGGCCCAGGGCGTCGCGATCGAGGCTCACCTCGACCGCGGTCGCGGCCCGGTCGCCACCGTCCTGGTCCAGCGCGGCACCCTGCGGGTCGGCGACTCCATCGTCGCCGGCGACGCGTACGGCCGCGTGCGCCGCATGGTCGACGAGCACGGCGAGGATGTCCTGGAGGCTCTGCCTTCGCGTCCGGTCCAGGTCATCGGCTTCACGTCGGTGCCCGGTGCCGGCGACAACCTTGTCGTCGTCGAAGAGGACCGCATCGCCCGGCAGATCGCCGACCGCCGCAATGCGCGCAAGCGCAACGCGTTGGCCGCGAAGAGCCGCAAGCGGATCTCCCTCGAGGATCTGGATGCCGCGCTCAAGGAGCACAACGAGCTCAACCTCATCCTCAAGGGCGACAACTCGGGTACCGTCGAGGCCCTCGAAGAGGCGCTCATGGGGATCGAGATCGACGACGAGGTGCGCCTGCGGGTCATCGACCGCGGTGTCGGTGGTGTCACCGAAACCAACGTCAACCTGGCTGCTGCCTCCAACGCGGTGATCATCGGCTTCAACGTCCGTGCCGAAGGCAAGGCGACGGAGCTGGCGAACCGCGAGGGTGTCGACATCCGCTACTACTCGATCATCTACCAGGCGATCGACGAGGTGGAGAAGGCCCTCAAGGGCATGCTCAAGCCGATCTACGAAGAGGTCGAGCTCGGCCGTGCCGAGATCCGCGCCATCTTCAAGTCCTCGAAGGTCGGCAACATCGCGGGTTGCCTCGTGCAGTCCGGCATCGTCAAGCGCAACGCGAAGGCACGGTTGCTCCGCGACAACAACGTCGTCGCCGAGACCGTCACCATCTCGTCGCTGCGCCGCGAGAAGGACGATGTCACCGAGGTCCGCGAGGGCTACGAGTGCGGTATGACGATCACCTACTCCGACATCAAGGTCGGCGACGTGATCGAGGCCTACGAGCTGCGCGAGAAGCCGCGCGACTGACGGCACCGCCGTCGGTATTCACTGACGGCACCGCCGTCGGTGACATCTGACGGCACCGCCGTCGGTGACATCTGACGGCACCGCCGTCGGGGCGGCGGGCGAGCAATCGTCCGCCGCCCCGACGTGTCAGCGCCCCGCTTCCCGGGGTATCCGCGCCGGGAGTCCAGACAGGAGGTCCGGTGTTCGTAGGCGCACTCGAACTGGATGTGCTGCTCGGTGACGTGCACTCGCTCAAGGGGAAGCGGTCGATGATCCGGCCGGTCCTCGCGGAACTGCGACGGTTCGGGGTCTCGGCCACCGAAGCCGGGCATCAGGACCTGCACCGCCGCGCCCTGCTGGGGGTGGCATCGGCCGGTCCCGACGTCGGGCACGTCACCGACATCCTCGACCGGTGCGAACGCCTCGTCGCGGCCCGCCCCGAGTTGCAGTTGCTCGCGGCCCGCCGAAGAATTTTCGGTCCGGAAGACTGACCGGACCCCACATACGACACAGCCGCCCGCGGCTGCACACGACAGCCGCACCGCGGCTGCACACGACAGCCGCACCGCGGCTGCCACACGACAGCCGCACCGCGGCGAGGAGAGGAAGCGACTGACATGGCCGATCCAGCACGGGCCCGTCGTCTCGCCAAGCGCATCGCCACCATCGTGGCCACCGCGATCGATCACGAGATCAAGGATCCGCGGCTCGCGTTCGTCACGATCACCGATGCGAAGGTGACCGCCGACCTGCACGACGCCACCGTGTACTACACCGTGCGCGGAGCGGACCTCGACTCCGAGCCCGATCTCGCCGCGGCTGCCGCCGGCCTCGAGAAGGCCAAGGGAGTGCTCCGGACCAAGGTCGGCGCCGGGACCGGTGTGCGTTTCACACCCACCCTCACGTTCGTGACCGACACGGTGCCGGACACCGCCCGCCACATGGAGGAACTGCTCGCCCGCGCCCGCGCCGCCGACGAGGCGGTCGCCAAGGCCCGCGAAGGTGCATCGCCCGCCGGCGAGGCCGATCCGTACAAGGAACCGCGTGAGCGAGACGCCGCCGGCGACGAATAGAACCGTCATGTCCGACATCACCTCGCCCGACAGCACCCCGTCCTCGACCACCGTGGATCTCGGCGGTGCCGTCGAGCTGCTGGATGCGGCGACGTCCGTGACGGTGCTGTGCCACGTCCAGCCCGATGCGGACACGCTCGGTAGCGGCCTCGCGCTGGGGCTGGCGCTCGAACGCCGCGGTGTGTCCGTGCAGGTCGCGTTCGGATCGCCCGACGCCGTGCCCGACTCGATGCGGGAGCTGCCGGGTCTGCACCTGGTGACGCCCGCCGCGGAGGTGCGGGAGACCGTCGACCTGCTCGTCACCGTGGACTGCGGCACGGCGGGGCGCCTCGGACGCCTCGCGCCGCGGCTGCACGGCGCCGCGCGCACGCTCGTCATCGACCACCACCGCTCGAACACCCGGTTCGGCACCCACGACCTCATCGAGCCGGAGGCCGAAGCGACCGCTGCGGTCCTCGCCGACCTCTTCGACGTGTGGGGCGTCGAGATCGACGCGGATCTCGCGCACTGCCTGTTCGCCGGGCTCGTCACCGACACCGGATCGTTCCGGTGGGGCCGGGCGAGCTCGCACCTGCTCGCCGAACGGCTCCTCACGACCGGCATCGACGGCGCCCGCATCACCCGGCAGCTGCTCGACACCCACCCGTTCGGGTGGCTGCCGATGCTGTCGGCGGTGCTCGCGACCGCGACGCTCGTCCCGGAGGCCGCCGGCGGCCGGGGGCTCGTCCACGCGACCGTGCTGCGCGGAGATTCCGCGCACCTGCGCTCCGAGGAGATCGAAAGCGTCATCGACATAGTGCGGACCACCGCCGAGGCCGAGGTCGCCGCCGTGTTCAAGGAGGTCGGTTCCGGGGTGTGGACGGTGTCGCTGCGCTCGAAGGACGGGATCGACGTCTCGCTCGTCGCATCCCGGCTCGGGGGTGGGGGACACCGGGCCGCGGCCGGGTACACCGCTCACGGCGATCGCACCCAGATCGTGGCGGAACTGCGTGACGCCCTCGGCTGATCGCGCCGCGTCCCAGGCTTCGGCGAAACGGATCCTCGGGCTCGCTCTGCCCGCGTTGGGAGTACTCGCCGCCGAACCGCTGTACCTGCTGTTCGACATCGCCGTCGTCGGCCGGCTCGGTGCGCTGGCCCTGGCCGGGCTGGCCGTCGGCGGGCTTATCCTCGCGCAGGTCAGCACCCAGTTGACGTTCCTGTCGTACGGAACCACTTCCCGGGCCGCCCGGTTCCACGGTGCCGACCGCCACGCCGACGCCGTCGGTGAGGGCGTGCAGGCCACGTGGCTCGCGCTCGGTGTCGGCGCCGTCGTGCTGGTTGTCGGGCAGATGCTCGCAGGTCCGGTCGCCGGCCTGATCGCCGGGGACGACGACATCGCCGGATCGGCCGTGTCGTGGCTGCGCATCGCCCTGTTCGGGGCCCCGTTGATCCTCGTCACCCTCGCCGGGAACGGGTGGATGCGCGGCATCCAGGACACCGCGCGGCCCCTGCGCTATGTCGTCGTCGGGCTGGCGTTGTCGGCGGTGCTGTGCCCGCTGCTCGTCCACGGACTGCTCGGTGCACCCCGATGGGAACTGGCCGGTTCGGCCGTCGCCAACGTGGTCGGACAGGCGGTGTCGGCGGCATTGTTCCTGCGGGCACTGCTGCGTGCGGGAGTGCCGCTGAAACCGCAGCGCACGATCATCGGCGCGCAACTGCGGCTCGGACGCGATCTCGTCGCCCGCAGCCTCGCCTTCCAGGCGTGCTTCCTCTCGGCCGCCGCGGTCGCCGCGCGCTTCGGGGCCGCCGCGGTCGCCGCGCACCAGGTGGTGCTGCAACTGTGGAACTTCGTGGCGCTGACGCTCGATTCGCTCGCGATCGCCGCGCAGGCGCTGGTCGGGGCGGCGCTCGGATCCGCGGACCGGAGCGGCGCCCATCGTCTGGCGTGGCGGATCACGGCCTGGTCGACGGTCTTCGCGGCGGTGCTCGCGCTGCTGTTCCTGCTCGGCAGCGAGGTGATTCCCGGTCTGTTCACCGACGACGACGCGGTACTCGACCGGATCGGTGTCGCGTGGTGGTTCTTCGTGGCGATCATGCCCGCGGCGGGCGTGGTGTTCGCGCTCGACGGGGTGCTGCTCGGCGCCGGCGACGCCGCGTTCCTGCGGACCGCGACGCTGGCGTCCGCGCTTCTCGGATTCCTGCCGCTCATCTGGTGCTCACTCGTGTGGGACTGGGGTCTGGCGGGAATCTGGACCGGTCTTACGGTGTTCATCGTGTTTCGGATGGTGGCCGTCGTGTGGCGGACGCTGTCGGGACGATGGATGGTGACGGGAGCGGACCGGCAGGTGCGGTCCCTCGAGCAGACGGAAGCGGAGGGGTAGAGCCGGTGGCGAAGCTGTGGGCGGTCAGCGACATCCATGTCGGACACAAGGGCAACCGGCCCGTCACCGAGGACATCGTCCCGGAATCACCGGAGGACTGGCTGATCCTCGCCGGGGACGTCGCCGAGAAGAGCGACGACATCCGGTGGGCGCTGAAACTGCTGCGCAGCCGCTTCGCGAAGGTCATCTGGGTGCCGGGCAACCACGAACTGTGGACCACGGCGAAGGACCCCGTGCAGATGCGTGGCGTCGCCCGCTACGACTATCTGGTCACCATGTGCCGGGAACTCGACG
The DNA here is from genome assembly GCF_048897285.1 of Rhodococcus sp. O3. Taxonomy (NCBI): domain Bacteria; kingdom Bacillati; phylum Actinomycetota; class Actinomycetes; order Mycobacteriales; family Nocardiaceae; genus Rhodococcus; species Rhodococcus sp. O3. The sequence goes on along the minus strand of NZ_JBMBTE010000063.1, from coordinate 25,926 downwards.
TGATCACCCCGGAGGACCCGTTCCCGGTGTGGGAGGGCGACGGGGGACCGGTGGTGCTGGTTCCGATGTTCCTGCTCTACGACTACTCGTTCCTGCCCGAGGGAACCACGACGAAGGCCGAGGGGCTCGCGCTGGCGCGGGACCGCAACGTCGTCGCGACCGACGAATTCCTGCTCGCCCCCGACCCGTATCTGACGCGTGACGCGTGGTGTCAGGCACGCCTGGACCGGACGCGGGAACGGCTCGACGCGCTGGATCCGGCGCTGCCGACGGTGCTGATCAATCATTTCCCGCTGGTGCGCGAGCCGACCCGGATGCTGTTCTACCCGGAGTTCGCGCTGTGGTGCGGCACCACCGACACCGCGGACTGGCACCTGCGCTACCGGGCGCTGTGTTCGGTGTACGGCCACCTGCACATCCCGCGCACCACCTACTACGACGGGGTGCGGTTCGAGGAGGTCTCGGTCGGTTACCCGCGCGAATGGCAGCGGCGCGGCCTCCCCGATCAGGTGCTTCGGCAGATCCTGCCGGTCCCGGACTATCCGCCGGGCACTCTGAACAAGTGGGGCGGGCACTTCACGGTGACACCCGAGATGGAAGCGGAAGTGGAGAAGATGCGCGCACAGCGGGCGAGGGAACTGGAGCGAGCGAAGGGACTGCGGTGACGGAGACCACGCGGAACATCCCCGACGCGTCCGAGACCCTGATCGGACGGATACTGCCGGACGGCGTCGTCGCCGCCGAACTGTTCGAGGACCCGCCGGGTCTGGCGCCGCACCCGCAGGAGGAGGCGCTCATCGCGAAGGCCGTCGAGAAGCGTCGCCGGGAGTTCATCGGCGCACGGCACTGCGCGCGGCAGGCGATGCGACGGCTCGGCGTCGATCCGTCGCCGGTCCTCAAGGGCGAGCGAGGGGTACCGCTGTGGCCGCGCGGGGTCGTCGGCAGCCTCACGCACTGTGAGGGCTACCGGGGTGCCGTGCTCGGATACTCGTTGCAGGTGCGGTCGGTGGGTATCGACGCCGAACCGCACGACGTGCTCCCGGACGGGGTGCTGCCCGCGGTGAGCCTCGAACCGGAACGGGACTGGCTCGCCGCCGCCTCCGACGACGACGTGCACTGGGATCGTGTGCTGTTCTGCGCGAAGGAAGCCACCTACAAGGCGTGGTTCCCGCTGACCGGCCGGTGGCTCGGTTTCGAGGACGCCCACATCACGTTCACCCGCGACGACAGCGCGGCCGGCGCGGTCGCGTCGGGGGCGTTCCGGTCGCAGCTGCTCGTGCCCGGCGACACCCGCGACGGAGCGCCGGTGTCGAGGTTCGACGGCCGCTGGCTGGTCGCCGACGGGCTGGTGCTCACCGCCATCGCGGTGCGCTGAACCGGAGGTGGCAGAATCGGGCCACGTGTCTGCCACCGAGAATCCCGCCCTGGCCAATGCCGGTCTGCTCGTCGTCGACAAGGACCCGGGCATGACGAGTCACGACGTCGTGGCCCGCTGCCGGCGCCTGCTCGGCACCCGCAAGGTAGGGCACGCGGGCACCCTCGACCCGATGGCGACGGGCGTGCTCGTCCTCGGGGTGGAACGGGCCACGAAGATGCTCGGCCTGCTGTCGTTGACCACCAAGTCGTACACCGCGACGATCCGCCTCGGGCAGAGCACCGTCACCGACGACGCCGAAGGCGAGACGGTCGCGACCACCGATGCGTCCGGCGTCACCGACGAGGAGATCGCCGCCGCGGTCGCCGCGCTGACCGGCGACATCGAGCAGGTGCCGGCGAGTGTCAGTGCGATCAAGGTCGACGGCAAGCGCGCCTACGCGCGGATGCGGGAGGGCGAAACCGTCGAGCTGGCCGCGCGGCCGGTGACGGTGTCGCGGTTCGACGTGTGCGCGCGGCGCGACCTCCCCGAGCAGGGATTCGTCGACCTCGACGTCGAGGTGGACTGCTCGTCCGGTACCTACATCCGTGCGCTCGCCCGCGATCTCGGCGCGGCGCTCGGGGTCGGCGCGCACCTGACGGCGCTGCGCCGCACGAAGGTCGGCCCGTTCGGGCTCGAGCACGCGCGCACCCTCGAACAGCTCGCCGACGATCCCGCGTTGAGCCTCGACATCGACGCCGCGGCCCGCACCGCGTTCGCGTGCCGCACGATCAGCGACGCCGAGGCCGCGCTGCTCGCGAACGGCCGCTGGCTCGAACCGGTCGGCATGCCGGGCGTGTACGCGGCGATCGACGCACAGGGCCGCGCGGCGGCACTGCTGCAGGAGAAGGGCAAGCGCGCGTCCGCGGTGTTCGTGGTGCGGCCGTCCAACCTGTGAACCAGCCGAGACTGTGAACCAGCCGAGACTGTGAACCAGCCGAGACTGTGAACCAGCCGAGACTGTGAACTAGACGAGCCAGATGGCGTCGGCGGCGGGGTTGCCGAGGTCGACGGTGCGGTCCGGGTCGCCGCCGATGCTCACCGCGACCGTTCCGGCGAAGTCGCGACGCTCGATCACCCGGATCTCGGTGTCGAGCGCGATCCCGACGTCGTCGAAGTAGCGCAGCATCGCCGGATCGTTGTCCGAGATGCGGGCGACGCGACCGAACTCGCCGTCGGCGAACGAGCTCAACGGGCGCGCCGGTGGGGTGGGGATCCTGCCGTCCGGGGTAGGGATCGGGTCCCCGTGCGGATCCCGTTCGGGGAAACCGAGTTTCGCGTCGAGCGCGGCGATCATCCGCTCGGAGACCGCGTGTTCGAGCACCTCGGCCTCGTCGTGCACCTCGTCCCACCCGTAGCCGAGTTCGCGGACCAGGAACGTCTCGATGAGTCGGTGCCGGCGAACCATCGCGACGGCGGCGGCGCGGCCCGACTCGGTCAGCGAGATCGCACCGTACCGCTCGTGGTCGAGCAGGCCCTGGTCGCACAGCCGGCGCACGGCCTCGGAGACGGTCGATGCGGACACGCCGAGTTTCTCGGCGAGCAGCTTCGTGGAGACCTTCTCGCCGGACCATTCCTGCACGGTCCAGATGACCTTCAGGTAGTCCTGCGCGACGGAGGTCAGCGCTCCCGTCGTCGTATTCGTCTCGCTCCTGCCAGGCACCTGCCCAGCTTAGGCAACTCTCACCTCGGAATCACCTTTGTCCGGGATTGCCCGCGAGCGTCGTACTGCCGCCATCACCACGCCCTGGCGCGGTGCGAACAGGTACGCGGCCGCGAACACCACCGCCTGCGCGAGCACCACGACACCGCCGGTCGAAGCGTCGGAGTAGTAGCTCGTGTACACCCCGACGATCGACGACGCGACCGCGAGAGCCGGTGCGAGGATCAGCATCCGGGAGATCCGGTCGGTGAGCAGGTACGCGGTCGCGCCAGGAATGATGAGCACGGCGACGACGAGTATCACCCCCACAGCCTGGATGGCCGCGACGATCGTGACCGCCAGCAGCGCCAGGAGCAGCGCCGACAGCCGTGCGGGGGAGATACCCAGCGCGTGGGCCTGGACGCGGTCGAAGGCGAACAGCGTCAGGTCCCGGCGCTTGACGACGAGCACCGCGAACACGACCGCGGCGAGCAACGACACCTGCCACACATCGGTGGTGGCCAGCCCGAGCAGGTTGCCGAACAGGATGTGGTGCAGATCCACCTGGCTGGGGTTCTTCGAGATCAGCACCACCCCGAGCGCGAAGAGCGTGGTGAACACGACGCCGATCGCAGCGTCCTCCTTGACCCTGGTGGTGCCGCGCACCAGCCCGATCAACGCCACCGCGATCCCCGCGAACAGCAACGCGCCGATCGCGAACGGCGCGCCCACGAGGTAGGCGAGGACCACGCCGGGCAGCACCGCGTGCGAGACCGCGTCACCCATCAACGACCATCCGATGAGCACGAGCCAGCAGCTGAGCAGGGCGCACACGACGGTCGCGGCGATCGCGACGATCAGGGCGCGTTGCATGAACCCGTACTGCAGGGGTTCGACGAGCAGATCGAGCATCACCGGGCCTCCTTCTTCGACAGCGTCGTCGCCGTCTCTCCGGACAGGGAGCCGACGGACAGGGGATCGCCGGCCAGGGGGTCGACACCGAACGCGCGCGCCAGGTTCTCGGGCCGCAGCACCTCGGCGGGGGTGTCGTGTACGAGCAGTCGCCGTTGCAGCAGCGCGGCCTCGTCGCACAGCCGGTCGAGTCCGGCGAGGTCGTGCGTGGCGACGAGGACGGTGTGGCCGGCGTCGGCGAGCGAGCGGATCACCGCGGTCAGCGCGAACTCGGTGCTCTTGTCGACCCCGGCGAACGGTTCGTCGAGCAGCAGCAGCGGGGCACCCTGCGCGATGGCGCGGGCCACGAACACCCGTTTGCGCTGCCCGCCGGAGAGCTGCCCGATCTGCCGGTTCGCGAACTCGGTCATCTGCACGCGGTCGAGGGCGTCCGCGACCGCGTCGTGGTCGGTGGGCCGGGGCCTCCGCATGGTGCCCTGGTGTCCGTAGCGGCCGGTCATCACGACCTCCCGCACGACGATGGGGAAGTCCCAGTCGACGGCTTCGGCTTGCGGGACGTACGCGACCGAGGCGGTGCGGCGGGCGTCGGCGGGCTCGGCCCCGGCGATCGTGACGCGGCCCGCGCTGGGGCGCACGATGCCCATGACGGTCTTGAAGAGGGTGGACTTGCCGGATCCGTTGGTGCCGACCAGACCGCACACCCGGCCGCAGGCGAGGGTGAGGGTGACGTCGTCGAGCGCGGTGACGGTCCCGTAGCGGACGGTGATGCCGTCGAGCGTGAGGGCGGCGGGAGCGGTGTTCGTCGTACTGCTCGTGTCGGTGGTGGTCACGAGGCCAGTCCCTTCGTGATGGTGCGGACGTCGTGGCGCAACAGGTCGAGATAGGTCGGGACCGGCCCGTCGGGTTCGGAGAGCGAGTCGACGTAGAGGATGCCGCCGAACTCGGAGCCGGTGTCGGCGGCGACCTGACGCTGTGCCTTGTCCGAGACGGTGGATTCGCAGAAGACCACGGGCACGCGGTTCGCGCGCACGAAGTCGACGGTCCGGGCGATCTGCTGCGGGGTGCCCTGCTGATCGGCGTTGACCGCCCACAGGTAAGCCTCGCGGAGGCCGGCGTCGCGCGTGAGATAGCTGAACGCCCCCTCGCACGTCACCAGGGCCCGCTGCTGCTCGGGCAGTACGGCGAGGCCGGCGATCAGTTCGTCGTGCACGAGCCGGAGCTCGTCCTTGTAGGCACCGGCGTTCGCGGTGAAATCGGCGGCGTGCTCCGGCGCGATCCGCGAGAGTGCCGCGGCGATGTTGTCGACGTAGATCCGGGCATTGAGCGGTGACATCCACGCGTGGGGGTTGATGCGCCCGGCGTAGGCGTCCTCACCGATCGGCAGCGGCGCCACCCCGTCGCTGAGGACGGCATGCTCGGCGCGGGTGTCGGCGAGGAACTGCTCGAACCACCGCTCGAGGCCGAGGCCGTTGTCGAGGACGAGGTCCGCGTCGGCGGCGTGCCGGAGGTCGCCGGGGGTCGGTTCGTATCCGTGGATCTCGGCCCCGACCTTGGTGATGGATTCGACGCGGACGTGCTCGCCCGCCACGTTGCGTGCCATGTCCGCCAGCACGGTGAAGGTCGTCAGCACCAGCGGGCGTTCGTTGTCGGCGGGGGCGGGCGCGGCGCACGAGGTCACGACCGCGACCGCCGCGGCTGCCACGCAGATTTTGATAGCTCCAACGAAAATGTTCGGCACACCGAAATTATGTGTGCAGTCAGTCCTGATGTCCATTCGCGTTCCGTGACCCACGCGGCATCGCGAGTCGGAAGTGACCCGTTCGAGCCGGGGCCGTAGGCTGCCCGTTGTGCAGAGATGGCGAGGCCTCGAGGAAATACCTGCGGACTGGGGTCGTTGTGTACTGACGATCGGCGTGTTCGACGGAGTGCACCGCGGACATCAGCAGCTGATCACGCGGGCGGTGAAATCCGCCAAGGAACGCGGAATCCCCAGTGTGCTCATGACATTCGATCCACATCCGATGGAAGTGGTGCGACCGGGCAATCATCCGGCCCAGCTGACGACGCTCGCGCGGCGCGCCGAACTCGCCGAGGAGCTCGGCGTCGACGTCTTCTGCGTCATGCCGTTCACCCCCGAGTTCATGAAGCTGAGCCCGGAGCGGTACGCCCACGAGATCCTCGTCGAACGGCTGCACGTCGCCGAGGTCGTGGTCGGCGAGAACTTCACCTTCGGGAAGAAGGCCGCCGGCACCGTCGAGCTGCTGCGGACGATCGGGGAGCGGTTCGGGTTCGCGGTCGACGCTCAGACCCTCCTCGCCGAACACGCGGTCACGTTCTCCTCGACCTACATCCGCTCGTGCGTGGACGCCGGTGACGTGGCCGCCGCCGCGGACGCGCTCGGTCGCCCGCACCGCGTCGAAGGGGTTGTCGTGCACGGCGACGGACGCGGGCGCGACCTCGGGTTCCCGACCGCGAACGTGGCCCCCCCGATGCACTCGGCGATCCCGGCGGACGGTGTGTACGCCGCGTGGTTCACGGTCCTGGGGCCCGGCCCGACTCTCGGTACCGTGACGCCGGGGGAGCGCTACGGCGCGGCGGTGTCGGTCGGCACCAACCCGACGTTCTCCGGTCGTGCCCGCACGGTCGAGGCGTTCGTGCTCGATCAGGAGGCCGACCTCTACGGCCAGCACGTCGCGGTCGACTTCGTCGAGCGCCTGCGCGGCATGGAGAAGTTCGACTCGATCGAGGCGCTCGTGTCGGCCATGCACGGCGACGCCGAACGCGCCCGCGACGTCCTCGCCCGCGCCGCCGACTCCGCCTGATACCAGGTCGTGTCTCGTTGTGGCGGTCGGAGCCGCCACAACGAGACACCGGGCGGCGGCCGCGCCGGCTCTGGTAGCCTGGATTCTTGGTGTGTGCTGCGGTTCGCGGTGGCCGCACCGGCGGGTCTCGTGCCCGCTTTCGTATCACGCGGACGTCAGTGATCAGGAGTATCCCAGTGGCATTGACCACCGAGCAGAAGAAGCAGATCCTCGGCGAGTACGGCCTCCACGAGACCGACACCGGTTCGCCGGAGGCGCAGGTGGCACTGCTCACCAAGCGCATCGTCGATCTGACCGAGCACCTGAAGAAGCACAAGCACGACCACCACTCCCGCCGCGGCCTGCTGCTGCTGGTCGGTCGTCGTCGCCGCCTCCTCAAGTACGTCGAGAAGGTCGACGTCGAGCGTTACCGCTCGCTCATCCAGCGTCTGGGCCTGCGTCGCTGACGCGGACCCCGAGCGAGACGATCTGCGTACGCTGATCTCTGCCGGTAGCCGACGGGAATGCCTTTAGACTGGCCTCGTCGGCTACCGGTGTTTGTGCCGGAAGACCGGCAAACGCCGCCTGGGTAGGCGGCGAACCGTATGCGCCGACGGTGTCGGTCCTCGGTAGTGACCTTCCGAACCCGGTGATCCGGAACCGGAGGGTTTCGATCGACGACCGCCTCCGCGAGTCGGTGCGCAGCCGTGGCCAAGGGGGCCGTGGCGCCCACGCGGGTACGGCGAAGACGAAGAGGGAAGAGAAGACACAAAGATGACCAGCACTACTGCAGTCGAGGTCGACGAGGGCGTGTTCGAGACCGCCGCGACCATCGACAACGGGGCCTTCGGCACCCGCACCATTCGTTTCGAGACCGGCCGCCTCGCGCAGCAGGCCGCCGGTTCCGTCGTCGCCTACCTGGACGACGAGACCATGCTGCTGTCGGCCACCAGCGCCTCCAAGCAGCCCAAGGAGCACTTCGACTTCTTCCCGCTGACGGTGGACGTCGAGGAGCGCATGTACGCCGCGGGCCGTATCCCCGGCTCGTTCTTCCGTCGTGAAGGCCGTCCCTCCACCGACGCCATCCTGACCTGCCGCCTCATCGACCGTCCGCTGCGCCCGTCGTTCGTCGACGGCCTCCGCAACGAGATCCAGGTCGTCGTGACGGTGCTGAGCCTGAATCCGAACGACTTGTACGACGTCGTCGCGATCAACGCCGCGTCCGCGTCCACCCAGATCGCGGGCCTGCCGTTCTCCGGCCCGGTCGGTGGCGTGCGCATCGCGCTGATCACCTCGGACGAGAACAAGACCGGTCAGTGGGTCGCGTTCCCGACCGTCGAGCAGCTCGAGAACGCCGTGTTCGACATGGTCGTCGCGGGCCGCATCGTCGCCGGCGGCGACAACCCGGACACCGCCGACGTCGCGATCATGATGGTCGAGGCCGAGGCCACCGAGAACGTCATCGCCCTGATCGACGGTGGCGCGCAGGCGCCGACCGAGGCGATCGTGGCGCAGGGCCTCGAGGCCGCCAAGCCGTTCATCGCCCGACTGTGCATCGCGCAGCAGCAGCTCGCCGCGGCCGCCGCGAAGCCCACCGGTGAGTTCCCGCTGTTCCCGGCGTACGAGTCCGACGTGTACGCCGCCGTCGAGGCCGCCGCGTCGGAGAAGCTCGCCGAGGCGCTGACCATCGCCGGCAAGCAGGAGCGCGACGACCGCACCGACGAGATCAAGGTCGAGATCCTCGAGCAGGTCGCCCCGAGCTTCGAGGGTCGCGAGAAGGAGATCGGCGCGGCGTTCCGCTCGCTGACCAAGAAGCTGGTCCGCCAGCGCATCCTGCGCGACCAGTTCCGCATCGACGGTCGCGGCATCACCGACATCCGCGCGCTCTCGGCCGAGGTCGCGGTCGTCCCGCGCGCCCACGGTTCGGCGCTGTTCGAGCGCGGCGAGACCCAGATCATGGGTATCACCACCCTGGACATGATCAAGATGGCGCAGCAGGTCGACTCGCTCGGTCCCGAGACCAGCAAGCGCTACATGCACCACTACAACTTCCCGCCCTACTCGACCGGTGAGACCGGCCGCGTCGGTTCGCCGAAGCGTCGCGAGATCGGCCACGGCGCTCTCGCCGAGCGCGCCCTCGTGCCGGTGCTGCCGAGCCAGGAGGAGTTCCCGTACGCGATCCGTCAGGTGTCCGAGGCTCTCGGCTCCAACGGTTCGACGTCGATGGGCTCGGTGTGTGCCTCCACGCTGTCGCTGCTCAATGCCGGTGTGCCGCTGAAGGCTCCGGTCGCGGGCATCGCGATGGGCCTGGTCTCCGACGAGGTCGACGGTGAGACCCGCTACGTGGCGCTGACCGACATCCTCGGTGCCGAGGACGCGTTCGGCGACATGGACTTCAAGGTCGCCGGCACCAAGGACTTCGTGACCGCCCTGCAGCTCGACACCAAGCTCGACGGCATTCCGTCGCAGGTGCTGGCGGGTGCGCTCTCGCAGGCCCACGACGCTCGCGCCACGATCCTCGAGGTCATGGCCGAGGCGATCGACAGCCCGGACGAGATGAGCCCGTTCGCGCCGCGCATCACCACCATCAAGGTTCCGGTGGACAAGATCGGCGAGGTCATCGGCCCCAAGGGCAAGATGATCAACTCGATCACCGAGGAGACCGGCGCCAACATCTCCATCGAGGACGACGGCACCGTCTACGTCGGTGCGGCGGACGGCCCGTCCGCGCAGGCCGCGATCGACAAGATCAACGCCATCGCCAACCCGCAGCTGCCGAAGGTGGGCGAGCGTTTCCTCGGCACCGTGGTCAAGACCACGGCGTTCGGTGCGTTCGTCTCGCTGCTCCCGGGCCGCGACGGTCTGGTGCACATCAGCAAGCTGGGCAACGGCAAGCGCATCGCCAAGGTCGAGGACGTCGTGAACGTCGGCTCGAAGATCCGGGTCGAGATCGCCGACATCGACAACCGCGGCAAGATCAGCCTGGTTCCGGTCGCCGAGGACGACGCGGCTGCCGCGCCGGCCGAGGGCTCCGAGAGCGCGGAGGGCTGATCGTCCCTCGCGTGGTGTGATACCACACGGTTCGAAAGACCCCGCCCCGGCAGGACTTAAGTCCTGCCGGGGCGGGGTTCTTTTGTGCGGCTATCGCGGGGACTCCGGCCCCACATTCCTAGGGTATTTGTACTATGTTGTGCTGCAACGTAATTCGCAATCATAGGTGGGTTTCCGGCCGTATGGAAGAGGTTGCGGGAAATCGGTCCGGAATTCACAATCCCCGAGGGCTGTAACTTTTCCCCCAAAATTACGCCAAGATCACTCCCGGGTGGTTTTGTGGGTGATGTGAACACGGCAACGACGCCGGGTGCCGGCATGGGACGGGGTTTCAACCTCGCCCTCGCCACCTGGGTATCAGCGATCAACTTCTGGGCCTGGAACATGATCGGCCCCCTGTCCACCACATATGCAGGCGACCTGTCGCTCAGCAGCACGCAGGCGTCGCTGCTGGTCGCGACCCCGATCCTGGTCGGGGCGCTCGGCCGGATCGTCGTCGGATCCCTCACCGACCGCTACGGCGGCCGGATCATGTTCATCGCGATCTCGCTGGCGTCGATCCTGCCGGTGCTCGCGGTCGGCATCGCGGGCGCCGCCGGTTCGTATCCGCTGCTGCTCGTCTTCGGATTCTTCCTCGGCATCGCGGGCACGATCTTCGCCGTCGGTATCCCGTTCGCGAACGCCTGGTACGAACCCGCCCGCCGCGGCTTCGCGACCGGGGTGTTCGGTGCCGGCATGGTCGGCACCGCCCTCTCGGCGTTCTTCACGCCGCGGTTCGTGAACTGGTTCGGCCTGCTGACGACCCACGTGATCATCGCGGTCGCGCTCGCGGTGACCGCCGTCGTGTGCATCCTGGCGATGCGCAACTCGCCCGAGTTCGCTCCCAACACCGACCCGGTGGTGCCGAAACTGATTGCCGCCCTCAAGCTCGGGGTCACCTGGGAGATGTCGTTCCTGTACGCGATCGTCTTCGGCGGCTTCGTCGCCTTCAGCAACTACCTGCCGACCTACATCAAGACGATCTACGACTTCTCCGCCGTCGACGCGGGCGCGCGCACCGCGGCGTTCGCGCTGGCAGCCGTGATCGCCCGCCCTATCGGCGGCGCGCTCTCGGACCGCATCCCGCCGAAGTACGTGGTGCTCGCGTCCCTCGCCGGCACCGCCGTGATGGCGTTCGTCGCCACCTTCCAGCCGCCGCCGGACGTCTGGTCGGCCGAGACGTTCATCCTGCTCGCGTTGTTCCTCGGTATCGGTACCGGTGGTGTGTTCGCCTGGGTCGCCCGCCGTTCCCCCGCCAGCTCGGTCGGATCGGTCACCGGCATCGTCGCCGCGGCCGGCGGCCTCGGCGGTTACTTCCCGCCGCTGGTGATGGGTGCGACCTACGACAGCGTCGACAACGACTACACGGTCGGTCTGCTGCTCCTGGTGGCCACCGCCCTGATCGCCCTGCTCTACACCGCGCTCCGGCTCCACGCCCACGAACCTGCGCGCGATCCCGCCGCCTGACGACCACTTCCGGAAGGAACCACTGTGAACGCTCCCCACATCGGCGGCCCCGTCGAGGAACTGCTGCAGCGCAGCGGACGATTCTTCACCCCGGGTGAGATCTCGGACGACGGCCGCACCGTGACCCGCCAGGGCGGCCGTGAAGGCGACGTCTTCTACCGAGACCGCTGGAGCCACGACAAGGTGGTGCGCTCGACGCACGGCGTCAACTGCACCGGTTCGTGCTCGTGGAAGATCTACGTCAAGGACGGCATCATCACCTGGGAGACCCAGCAGACCGACTACCCGTCGGTCGGCCCGGACCGTCCCGAGTACGAGCCGCGCGGCTGCCCCCGCGGTGCCGCGTTCTCCTGGTACACCTATTCGCCGACGCGGGTGCGCTATCCGTACGCCCGCGGCGTGCTCGTGGAGATGTACCGCGAAGCCAAGGCCCGTCTCGGCGACCCGGTCCTCGCGTGGGCGGACATCCAGTCCGACCCCGAACGGCGCCGCCGCTACCAGTGGGCACGCGGCAAGGGCGGGCTGGTGCGGGTGAGCTGGGCCGAGGCCACCGAGATGATCGCCGCCGCCCACGTCCACACCATCAAGGAGTACGGCCCCGATCGGGTCGCCGGTTTCTCGCCGATTCCCGCGATGTCGATGGTGTCGTTCGCCGCCGGTTCCCGGTTCGTCGAACTGCTCGGCGGTGTGATGACCTCGTTCTACGACTGGTACGCCGACCTGCCGGTCGCCTCGCCGCAGGTGTTCGGCGACCAGACCGACGTGCCGGAGTCGGGGGACTGGTGGGACGCGGCCTATCTCCTCATGTGGGGATCGAACGTGCCGGTCACCCGCACTCCGGACGCGCACTGGATGGCGGAGGTCCGGTATCGCGGCACCAAGGTCGTCACGGTCAGCCCCGACTACGCCGACAACACCAAGTTCGCCGACGAATGGATGCCGTGCGCGGCGGGCACCGACGGCGCCCTCGCCATGGCGATGGGCCACGTGATCCTCAACGAGTGCTTCGTGCGGGAGCGGGTCCCGTTCTTCGTCGACTACGTGCGGCGCTTCACCGACCTGCCGTTCCTGGTGAAGCTCGAGGAACGCGACGGGCGGCTGGTGCCCGGCAAGAACCTCACCGCCGCGGATCTCGGGCACGACGTGGAGAACGCCGCGTTCAAGCCGGTGCTGCTCGACGGCGCCACCGACGACGTCGCGGTGCCGCAGGGGTCGCTCGGATTCCGGTACGGCGACGACGGCGTCGGCAAGTGGAACCTCGACCTCGGCGATCTCGTGCCGGCACTGACCGTCGCACCGCACGACGGCGCGGCGGGGGAGAGCGCCCTCATCCATCTGCCGCGCTTCGACACCCTCGACGGGCACGGCGAGACCCTGGAGCGCGGCGTCCCGGTCCGGCGTGTCGGTGAGCACCGCGTGTGCACGGTGTTCGACCTGATGCTCGCGCAGTACGGCGTGGCCCGGCCCGGTCTGCCCGGCACCTGGCCCACCGGATACGACGATCCGGCCGAGCCCTACACCCCGGCCTGGCAGGAATCGATCACGGGAGTCTCGGCGGCGCAGGCGATCCGCGTCGCGAAGGAGTTCGCGCGCAGCGCCGAGGAATCCGGCGGCCGGTCCATGATCATCATGGGCGCCGGGATCTGCCAGTGGTTCCACGGCGACGCCACCTACCGGGCGGTGCTCGCGCTGCTGCTGCTCACCGGCTCGATGGGCCGCAACGGCGGTGGCTGGGCGCACTACGTCGGGCAGGAGAAGTGCCGCCCGGTCACCGGCTGGGCCGCGATGGCCATGGGCACCGACTGGTCGCGTCCGCCCCGGCAGATGGCGGGCACCTCGTACTGGTACGCGCACACGGACCAGTGGCGCTACGACGGATACCGCGCCGACGCGCTGGCGAGTCCGCTCGGGCGCGGCCGGTTCGCGGGCAAGCACACGATGGACGTGCTGGCCGCCGCGAACGCGATGGGCTGGAGTCCGTTCTTCCCGCAGTTCGACCGGTCGAGCCTCGACGTCGCCGACGACGCCCGCGCCGCCGGCCAGGAGATCCCGGCCTACGTCGCGAGCCAACTCGCCTCGGGCGATCTGAAACTGGCCGTCACCGATCCGGACAACCCGCGGAACTGGCCGCGCGTGCTGAGCATCTGGCGCGCGAATCTGCTCGGCTCGTCGAGCAAGGGCAACGAGTACTTCCTGCGGCACCTGCTCGGGACCACCTCCAACGTGCAGGCGGAGCCGACTCCGGAGGATCTGCGGCCGAACGGGGTCGTGTGGCCCGACGACATCCCCGAGGGCAAGCTCGATCTGCTCATGTCGATCGACTTCCGGATGACCTCCACCACGCTGCTGTCCGACGTGGTGCTGCCCGCCGCCACATGGTACGAGAAGGGGGATCTGTCGAGTACCGACATGCACCCCTACATCCACGCGTTCAGCCCCGCGATCGACCCGCCGTGGGAAACGCGGTCGGACTACGAGGCGTTCGGTGCGATCGCGCGCGCATTCAGTGCGCTCGCGGCACGGCACCTGGGTACCCGCACCGACGTCGTGCTCGGCACACTGCAGCACGACACCCCGGGCGCGATGGCGTATCCCGGTGGTACCGAACACGATTGGCGGACCACCGGTGAGACGCCGGTGCCCGGCAAGACGATGGGCCCGATCGCCGTCGTCGAACGCGACTACGCCGCGATCGCCGACAAGTGGTCGGCGCTCGGCCCGCTCGTCGACACCCTCGGCCTGACGACCAAGGGCATCACCACCCACCCGACCGAGGAGGTCGCCGAACTCGCCGCGAAGTTCGGGGTGATGGATTCCGGTGCCGCGGAGGGGCGTCCGGCGATCACCACCGCCGAACGCATGGCCGATGTGATCCTCGCGCTGTCCGGCACGTCCAACGGCCGGCTCGCCGTCGAGGGTTTCAAGGAACTCGAGAAGCGCACCGGACGCCGTCTCGTGCACCTCGCCGAGGGCAGCGAGGAACGGCGCATCACCTACGCCGACACCCAGGCCCGCCCGGTGCCGGTGATCACCAGCCCGGAATGGTCCGGCAGCGAGACCGGTGGCCGCCGCTACGCCCCGTTCACGGTGAACATCGAGGAACTCAAGCCGTTCCACACCCTCACCGGCCGGATGCACTTCTACGTCGACCACGACTGGATCGAGGAGGTCGGTGAGCAGCTGCCCACCTACCGGCCGCCGCTGGACATGACCCGGCTGTTCGGGGAGCCCGCGGTCGGCGAGAGCGGCCGCGACGGTATCGGGCTGAGCGTGCGCTACCTGACACCGCATTCGAAGTGGTCGATCCACTCCGAGTACCAGGACAACCTGTTCATGCTGTCGCTCTCGCGCGGCGGCCCGACGATGTGGATGAGCCCGGTGGACGCGGCGAAGATCTCGGTGAAGGACAACGACTGGGTCGAGGCCGTCAACCGCAACGGTGTGGTGGTGTGCCGGGCGATCGTCTCGCACCGCATGCCTGAGGGTGTCGTGTACGTCTATCACGCGCAGGAACGCACCATCGACACGCCGCTCAGCGAGACCACCGGCAACCGCGGCGGTATCCACAATTCGCTGACCCGGTTGCTGATCAAGCCCACGCATCTGGCCGGCGGCTACGCCCAGAACGCTTTCGCGTTCAACTATCTCGGGCCCACCGGCAACCAGCGCGACGAGGTGACCGTCGTGCGGCGCCGGTCGCAGGAGGTGACCTACTGACATGGAGGGCATGCACGTGAACGGGTCTCGGGGAGCGAGGAAATCATGAAGGTCATGGCACAGATGGCGATGGTGATGAACCTCGACAAGTGCATCGGATGCCACACCTGTTCGGTCACCTGCAAGCAGGCGTGGACGAACCGGTCCGGTACCGAATACGTGTGGTTCAACAACGTCGAAACCCGCCCGGGACAAGGCTATCCGCGTACCTACGAGGATCAGGAACGCTGGCGCGGTGGATGGGTCCGGGACCGCAAGGGCCGGCTGCGGCTGCGGGACGGCGGCCGCCTGCACAAGCTGTCCCGCATCTTCTCGAACCCGAAGATGCCGTCCATCGACGACTACTACGAGCCGTGGACGTACGACTACGAGAACCTGACCTCGGCGCCGGCGGGCGAGCACATGCCCGTCGCACCGCCGCGCAGCCTCATCAGCGGCAAGCCGATGAAGGTGTCGTGGTCGGCGAACTGGGACGACGACCTCGGTGGCTCGCCGGAGATCGTGCCCGACGACCCGATCCTGAAGAAGGTCGGCGAGCAGGTGAAACTCGAACTCGAGCAGACGTTCATGTTCTACCTGCCGCGCATCTGCGAGCACTGCCTCAACCCGTCCTGTGTGTCCTCGTGCCCGTCCGGCGCGATGTACAAGCGCGTCGAGGACGGCATCGTGCTCGTCGATCAGGACCGGTGCCGCGGCTGGCGGATGTGCGTGTCCGGATGCCCGTACAAGAAGGTGTATTTCAACCACAAGACCGGCAAGGCCGAGAAATGCACGTTCTGCTACCCGCGGATCGAGGTGGGCCTGCCGACCGTGTGTTCGGAGACCTGCGTCGGCCGCCTGCGGTACCTCGGGCTGGTGCTCTACGACGTCGACCGGGTCCTCGAGGCCGCCTCGGTCGAGGACGAGACCGAACTGTACGAAGCGCAGCGCAGCCTCATCCTGGACCCGCACGATCCGGAGGTGATCGCCGGTGCCCGCGCCGAGGGCATCTCCGACGAATGGATCGAGGCGGCGCAGCGGTCCCCGGTGTACACCCTGATCCACACCTACAAGGTCGCGCTGCCGCTGCATCCGGAGTACCGCACCATGCCGATGGTCTGGTACATCCCGCCGCTGTCGCCGGTGGTCGACGCCGTCAGCCGCGACGGCCACGACGGTGAGGACCTCGGCAACCTGTTCGGCGCGCTCGATGCACTGCGCATCCCGCTGCAGTACCTCGCGGAACTGTTCACCGCCGGGGACGTCGCACCCGTCGAGGCGGTACTGCGCCGGCTCGCCGCGATGCGCTCGTACATGCGCGACATCAACCTCGGCCGCGAGACACAGCCGCACATCCCCGAGTCCGTCGGCATGACCGAGGAACAGATGTACGCGATGTACCGGTTGCTGGCGATCGCGAAATACGAAGACCGGTATGTCATTCCGTCCGCCTACGCGGCCGAGGGGCACCGGCTCGAGGAATCGGTCACCGACTGCGCACTGTCGTTCGAGGGCGGACCGGGCATGTACGAGTCCGGGCCGTTCGGTGAGGTCAGCGGCGGTCCCGTGCCGGTTGCCGTCGAGACCTTCCACGCGCTGAAGCAGCGTCAGACGAGCGAGGGCATGGCCGCCAACGCCAGCCGTCCGTCGCGGGTCAACCTGCTCAACTGGGACGGAAAGGGCGTGCCCGAGGGCATGTTCCCCGGTGCGCACCGCGCCGGCGAACCGGAGGGAGACCGGTGATGAGACTGTTGTCGAGAGCCCGGCCCGCCGCGGTGGGGCCGACCCTGCAGGACCGGCTGGTGTGGCAGGCCGCGTCGCTGTTGCTCGCCTACCCGGACGAGGCGCTGCCGCAGCGTCTCGACACGATCGAGCGGTTGCGCGCAAACGTGACCGGCCGTGCCGGCGAGTTGCTCGGCCGCACCGTCGCCGCGCTGCGCGAGGCCGACCCGGTGGACGCCGCCACCGCCTACGTCGACGTGTTCGACCTGCGGCGTCGGTCCACGATGTATCTGACGTACTGGACCGGCGGCGACACCCGCAACCGCGGCACCGAGATCCACGCGTTCGCGCAGGTGTACCGCGCCGCGGGCGCCGAACCGCCCGCGGGCGAGACACCCGACCACCTGCCGGTCGTCCTCGAGTTCGCCGCGACCGTCGACCCCGAGGCCGGACGGCGGCTGCTCGTCGAACACCGGGTGCCGATCGACGTGCTGCGCGAAGCACTGACGGAGGCGGGTTCGCCCTACGCGCACACCGTCGAAGCGGTGTGCGAGACGCTGCCCCCGGCGACCGATCAGGAACTGCAGCGCGCGGCACGGCTCGCGCAGGCCGGGCCGCCCGCCGAAGCCATCGGACTGCAGCCGTTCACCCTGACGGTTCCGCCCCGACGAAACGAAGGAGAGCACTGAGATGTCCGCGGGAGAGATCTTCTGGGATGTCGTGCCGTACGTGACGCTGGCGATCGTGATCGTCGGCACCTGGTGGCGCTACCGCTACGACAAGTTCGGCTGGACCACCCGCTCGTCGCAGTTGTACGAATCCCGGTTGCTGCGCATCGCGAGCCCGATGTTCCACTTCGGCATCCTCGTGGTGATCGTCGGGCACATCATCGGGCTGGTGATCCCGGAATCGTGGACCGACGCGGTCGGGTTGAGCCAGCACGCCTACCACATCCAGGCGGTTACGCTCGGCTCGATCGCCGGCGTCGCGACGCTCGTGGGCATCGTGCTGCTGATCTACCGGCGCCGCACCCGCGGACCGGTGTTCCTCGCGACCACCGCGAACGACAAGCTCATGTACATCGTGCTGGTCGCCGCGATCGTCGCCGGGCTGTCCGCGACGCTGCTCGGCTCCGGTGTGGTCGGCGAGGAGCACAACTACCGCGAGACGGTCTCGCCGTGGTTCCGGTCCATCTGGATCCTGCAGCCGCGCGGTGATCTCATGGCGGAGGCTCCGCTGTACTTCCACATCCACGTCCTCGTCGGGCTCGCCCTGTTCGCGCTGTGGCCGTTCACCCGGCTCGTGCACGCGTTCAGCGCGCCGATCGTCTACCTGTTCCGCCCGTACGTCGTGTACCGCAGCCGGGATGTGGCACGGAAGGGCCAGCTCGTCGGGTCGCAGCCGCGGCGGCGTGGCTGGTGAGATCCCCCGGCCGCAGCCGGTGAGTTCCTCGGTCCTGAGGCGTCGCGTGTAGGGTGTGCTTTTCCCACTTCGTACCCCACGTGCCGATCGCCTCAGGACCGCAGAACACTTCCATGGCTTCCAACCGCCGTACCTCGACCGCCACCTCCGCCGACCACGCCGCAGCCGTCGCGGACTCCGGTGTGCGGCGCACCGTCCTGCCGGGCGGTGTCCGAGTCGTCACCGAGCACGTGCCGGGGGTGCGGTCCGCCGCCGTCGGCATCTGGGTGGGAGTCGGCTCCCGCGACGAACATCCGTCGGTCGCCGGCGCCGCCCACTTCCTCGAGCACCTGCTCTTCAAGGCCACCCCGACCCGCACCGCGCTCGACATCGCCGAGCTCGTGGACGGTGTCGGCGGTGAACTCAACGCGTTCACGTCCAAAGAGCACACGTGCTTCTACGCGCACGTGCTCGACGACGATCTGCCGCTCGCCGTCGACGTGGTCGCCGATGTTGTGTTGCGCGGCCGGTGCCGCAGCGCCGACGTCGACGTCGAACGGCAGGTGGTGCTCGAGGAGATCGCCATGCGCGACGACGACCCCGAAGACCTCCTCGGCGACAGCTTCCTCACCGCGCTCTACGGCGACCACCCGATCGGCCGGCCCGTCATCGGCTCCGTGGAGTCGATCGAGTCGATGACCCGCAACCAGCTCCACTCGTTCCACGTCCGCCGCTACACGCCGCACCGGATGGTCGTCGCGGTCGCCGGCAACGTCGACCACGAGCACACCGTCGAGCTGGTGCGCCGCGCCTTCGCCGCCCACATCGACCGCGGGGTCCAGCCGGCGCCGCGCCGGGAGGGAACAGCGCGGCTGCGCACGCCACCGACGCTGTGCATCACCGACCACGACGGGGAGCAGGCGCACCTGTCCCTCGGGGTGCGCGCCTTCGGACGGCACGACGGTCGCCGCTGGGCACTGTCGGTGCTCAACGCCGCGATCGGCGGCGGCCTGAGCTCGCGGCTGTTCCAGGAAGTACGCGAGAAGCGCGGACTGGCCTACTCCGTGTACTCCGGGGTCGACACGTTCGCCGACACCGGCGCGTTCTCGATCTACGCCGGGTGCCAGCCCGAGAACCTCGCCGAGGTCGCGACCGTGATCCGGGAGGTGCTGCGCGACGTCGCCGACCACGGCATCACCGACGCCGAATGCGCGCGGGCGAAGGGATCGATTCGCGGAGGGCTCGTGCTCGGGCTCGAGGACACCGGTGCCCGGATGCACCGGATCGGCCGCAGCGAACTCAGCTACGGCACCCACTGGAGCGTGAGCGAAACCCTCGAACGCATCGCCGGGGTCACGTCCGACGAGGTGCGTGCGGTCGCCGGGGAACTGCTGAACCGGCCGTTCGCGGCGGCCGTCGTGGGGCCCTACCGCCGCGCCCGGGATCTACCCGCGTCGGTGCGCGGCATCGTGGGGTGACCCGCGACCGCTCGCGAGACCGGTCGATCGGCCGGGCATCCGGATTGCGTACGCTCTTGTGCGACGGACGTGACGGAAGGGCGTGACGAGACAAGTGAACGCAGCAGCTATCCGGGTCGGTGTGCTCGGAGCCAAGGGCAAGGTCGGGCAGGCGATCTGCAAGGGCGTCGAGGACGCGGCCGATCTCGAGCTGGTCGCGACCGTCGACAAGGACGACAGCATCGAGTCGTTCGTCACCTCGGGCACCCAGGTCGTCGTCGACTTCACCAACCCCGACGTCGTCATGGGCAACCTGGAATTCCTGGTGCGCAACGGCATCCACGCGGTCGTCGGCACCACCGGCTTCGACGAGGAACGCCTCGAGAAGGTGCGCGGCTGGGTCGCCGAGTCGCCCGGAACCGGTGTGCTCATCGCCCCGAACTTCGCGATCGGCGCGGTCCTGTCGATGCGGTTCGCTCAGGCCGCCGCACGATTCTTCGACTCCGTCGAGGTCATCGAACTGCATCACCCGAACAAGCTGGACGCCCCCTCCGGAACGGCCTATCGTACGGCCGCGCTGATCGCCGAAGCCCGCGCCGCGGCGGGCGTGGGCCGCAGTCCGGACGCCACCGCCACCGAACTCGAGGGTGCGCGCGGCGCTGACGTCGACGGGGTGCGGGTGCATTCGGTGCGGCTCGCGGGTCTGGTCGCGCACCAGGAGGTCCTGCTCGGCACCCAGGGGGAGACCCTCACCATCCGCCACGATTCGATCGACCGGACCTCGTTCGTGCCGGGCGTGCTGCTCGGTGTCCGCGAGATCGGGTCGCGACCGGGCCTGACGGTCGGGATCGATCCGCTGCTCGACCTCTGACGGGGACGGGCCGCTACCGGCGGCCCTGTCCTACGTTCATCCCCGGGGAATCGTGGCGCGCGCGTACCAGGCGCGGGCGTCGAGGGTGAAGGCGCCGGACGGTAGTTGCTCCCGGCACGCCTCGCGAACGGCCGTCTGCTGCTGCGCGGTCAAGGTCTGCAGGTACTGGCCGGCCGGTCCGACCGCGAACGTGAACGGCTCCCAGAAGTCGTCGAAGTCGGCGTAGTCGGCGCGGGCGATCAGCCTGCCGGCGATCACCTCGTCGAGGCCGGCGCGGCGGAACCGGTCGGCGATGTCACCCTCGGTCGTCCCGGCCATCGCGCTCTCGCCGACGGCGTCGGGGACGACGCTGCGCACCGCCGACCAGAACACCCGCAGCATCGTCATACCGCCGGAGGCGATGTCCCACATGCACGCTGCGACGGTGCCGCCGGGACGGGTGACACGAGCCATCTCGCGCACGCCGCGATCCGGGTCGGACATGAATCCGATCACCAGCGCGGCCGCGGTGACATCGAACGTGTCGTCCGGCCACGGCAGGTCCTCGGCCACGCCCACCCGCACGTCGACACCGGCATTCCGCTCCCGGCAGGCCGCCGCGAACTGCGGTGCCGGATCGATCGCGGCGACGTGGTCCGGTCCCACCCGGGACGCCATCTCCGCGGTCAAACCGCCGGGGCCGCAACCGACATCGCACACACGAAGCCCGGAGGTCACCCCTGCGGCGTCCGCGAGCCCGGCCGCGAGTGTGGGGGCGTATCGGCCCATGTATCGGTCGTACTTCTCGGCCGGGGCGGCGAATTGCATGAGACCAGTGGACGCTGTCGTCGATGGACCGTCAAGGGCCGGTGGACGTGGGCGCGCTCACCTCGGCGGCGTTCGGGCGCGGGCCCCCGAACGCGGCCTGAGACAATCGGCACGTGAAGAACGAACTGACCAAGGTCCTCGTGCCGATCGCGTTCATCGTGGTCGCGCTCGTCTTCTACTTCGTGCTGCTCGGCAAGGTCGGGATCGAACTGGTCGGTTCGGGCGAAGTCGCGGCGATCGGCCTCGGTATCGGCGTGCTGCTGCTGCCGTTCGTCGGCGCGTGGATCGTCTACGCCACGATCCGTGCGGGCCTGCAGCATCAGCATCTCGCGCGCCGCATCCAGGAGGAGGGTCTGGAGCTCGACGTCAGCGACCTGCCGCGGATGCCGTCCGGGCGCGTCGACCGCGACGCCGCCGACCAACTGTTCCAGCAGGTCAAACAGGAATGGGAAGCGGACCCCGACAACTGGCGCAACTCGTACCGGTTGGCCCGCGCGTACGACCACGCCGGTGACCGGCCCCGCGCCCGCGAGACCATGCGCCGCGCGGTGGCGCTCGAGAAACTCGAACGCGACCGGAACGCGTCGTAGTCTGCACCCTGTGACCGACCCCGCTGCTCCCCAGGACCCGGCCGAGCGTGTCCTGCTCGTCGTCCACCACACGCCGTCGCCGACCACCCGGGAACTGCTCGAGGCGGTGCTGGCCGGCGCGAACGACCCCGAGATCACCGGGGTGCGGGTGCGTTCGGTCCCGGCGCTCGGGGCGACCGTGCCCGACGTGCTCGCCGCCGACGGCTACGTGTTCGGCACCTCGGCGAACTTCGGATACATGTCCGGTGCGCTCAAGCACTTCTTCGACACCGTCTACTACCCGTGCCTCGACGCGGTCGCCGGGCGGCCCTACGGGCTGTGGGTTCACGGCAACAACGACACCGCCGGTGCCGTCGCGTCGGTGCAGAAGATCGTCACCGGACTGGAACTGACCCAGGCGGCAGCGGTCGTGGAGGTCACCGGCCCGATCGACGGGGCCGTGCGGGAGAAGTGCTACGAACTCGGCGCGACCGTCGCCGTGACCGTCGCGGGCGAACTGTAGGCGGCTTCGCCACCCGTGTGCCTTTGTGGCGGCAGGGGCCGCCACAAAGGCACACCGCTACGGGATCGGCTGGAACGGTGGCGGATTCGCCGGATCGAAGTTCGTCGGCAGGGTCGCGCAGGTCGCGCCCGGTTCCGGGTAGGTGTTCGGATTCAGCCGCAGCGCCTCGATGAACTGATCGATGCGCGGATCGTCGGCGTCCTCGACGAACAGCCGGTGACCCCACGACTGCAGTGAGATCGGCTGTGCCGGATCGGGATACGGCGACATGAGCATGTAGCTCACGCCGTCGACCCGGGCGGCGAGCAGGTCCACCTGCTCTTCGGAGAGCCGCTCGGGATCGTAGGTGATCCACACCGCGCCGTGCTCGAGCGAATGCACCGCGTTCTCGCTGCGGATCGGCACCGGGTAGACGATGCCCGTGCACGTCGCCCACGCCGCGTCGTGCGGCCCACCGAACGGCGGGCTGTACTCGTACGCGACCCGCTCCGAGGCTCCCACGTGGTCGCCCGCGGGATAGTCGACGATCTCGATCCCCGGGATGTCGACCGACGGATCCGCTGCGGCGTCGGCCGCCGAGCCGTTCCCGTCGGTCTCGGACCCGCAGCCGGCGACGGCGATCGCGAGGGCGGCACCGACCGCGACCGTGAAGGACTTGCGCACCACGGTCAGACAGTCTTCGCGACGAACGCGGCCAGGCCCTTGCTCGCCGTCTCGACCGCCATCTTCTGGGCCTTCTTCACGAGGAACCCGGGCAGCGGAATCTTCGGGTCGATCGTCAGCGAGAACTCCACGCTGGTGCCGTCGGCGGTCGGCGACAGGGCGTACGCGCCGTCCTGCTGCCTCTGCTGGCTGCTCTCGACGAGCGTCCACGACATCGACTCGTTGCCGTTCCACGCGTAGTCGACGACCTGCTCGTCGGTGATGCCGATGATCGACACCGTCATGCGGACGCGATGCGGCCGTCCGTCCGGATGGGTGCTCTCGATCGTCACGGACTTGTGGGCCGAGGACCACTCGGGAAGCCGGTCCACCGCGGCGATGGCGGCCATCACCTGCTCCGGGGTCGCCTTGATCTCCGAGGTGAGGGAACTGCTGACGGCCATCGGGTTTCACTCCTTGTCCCAGGTGCGGTGCGTCGGAAATGTACCGCACCCGAGAGAAGCTCACTCCTCGCCGCGGTCGGCCTCGGGGGAATGTCCGGATTCCTCGGGTCCGGAGTCGGCCGGTTCCGGATCCTTCCGAGCGCCGGCGGCGCCGGACCGGGGGGCGCCGGGTCGCCGGGTCGGACCGTACGAGCCCCAATTGTGATCGAATCCTGTTCTCTGATAGCGCATCTGGTCGCGCAGCGCGCCCTGCACGGCTTGTGCGACCCAGGAGTTGAGCGAGAGGCCGTTCTGTGCCGCGGCCTCCTCGGCGCGGGCCTTGATCTGCTCGACGAGCCGCAGCGTCACCCGGCTGATGTCTCCGGTGACCTCCTCGAACGTCGGTGGCGGGGTCTCGGCTTCCGGAGCCGGACCGTCGTGGACCTCGACGACGGTGTCGCGTCCGTCGAGCCGGACCGTCACGCGCCGGTCCCCGAGCTGGTCGGAAACCTCGGCGGCGAGATCGGAGAGTGCGTCGAGCACGGCGAGCCGCACGGGGGCGGCGATCGCGGTGGCGAGTGCCGCGGCGGTGCGGCGGGTCTGTTCGTCACCGAGCTCCGCCGCGGCGAGCACGGCGTCGGTCACGGCGGTTGTGTAGGTCTCGATGTTCATGACGTCATAGTGACGCCATTGATGACGCCGGTCAAGCATCGTGGTGACATCATCGCGACCTCATCGAGTGCGATCGGCGTGGCGCGGCTACCGTCGCACCAGAGGTAGTGAACGAAGGCAGGAGATCGCGATGGCGCCCGAAGCTGTCACACCGAAGGTTCGGCTCGTCGCCAGAACCGAATTCGTCGCGCCCGACGACGTGCCCTGGGAGACCGACGCCGACGGCGGCGAGGCGCTCGTCGAATTCGCCGGTCGCGCCTGCTATCAGAGCTGGTCCAAGCCCAATCCCCGCACCGCGACGAACGCCGGATACATCCGGCACCTCATCGACGTCGGCCACCTGTCCGTTCTCGAGCACAGTTCCGCGAGCTTCTACATCACCGGCATCTCGCGGTCGTGCACCCACGAACTGATCCGGCACCGGCACTTCTCCTACTCGCAGCTCTCCCAGCGGTTCGTGCCGGGCGGCGACACGCCGGTCGTGGTGCCGCCGGCGATCGAGGGCGACGAGGAACTCGAGCGGCTGTTCCTCGCCGCCGCCGAGACCAGCAGGGCGGCCTACACCCAACTGCTCAGCGCTCTCGACGAGAAGCTGTCGCATGTACCCGCGGGCCCGCTGCGCGCGAAGCGGGTGCGCGAGGCCGCCCGCTCCGTGCTGCCCAATGCCACCGAGACGCGCGTGGTCGTCACCGGTAACTACCGGGCATGGCGGCACTTCATCGCCATGCGCGCCACCGAACACGCCGACGTCGAAATCCGTCGTCTCGCGGTCGAGTGCCTGCGTCGCCTGCAGGAGGTCGCACCGAACGTCTTCGGCGACTTCGCCGTCACCACACTGCCCGACGGGACCGAGGTCGCGGCCAGCCAGTTCACGACCGAGGGCTGAACAGCGCGACGGGGTGGGCGGGCGTGTGTCGCAGCGCCTTCTGCACGCGGTAGCCTTCTGACCATGACCAACGGTGATTCCGCTTCTGCTGTCGAGCTTCCGTTCGGCACCATCGCCACGGCGATGGTGACCCCGTTCACTGCCGACGGCAAGCT
This sequence comes from Rhodococcus sp. O3, assembly GCF_048897285.1. Taxonomy (NCBI): domain Bacteria; kingdom Bacillati; phylum Actinomycetota; class Actinomycetes; order Mycobacteriales; family Nocardiaceae; genus Rhodococcus; species Rhodococcus sp. O3. The sequence goes on along the minus strand of NZ_JBMBTE010000063.1, from coordinate 756 downwards.
CGACGTCGATGCGGGAGTGCGTCTGGCGACCTACCTGGTCGACGGCGGCTGCGACGCACTGGTTCTCGCCGGTACCACCGGCGAGTCGCCCACCACGACCGAGAACGAGAAGCTCGAACTGATGCGCGCGGTTCTCGCCGCGGTCGGCGACCGCGCGAAGATCATCGCCGGTGCCGGCAGCAACGACACCGCGCACAGCGTCGAGCTCGCGCGCGACGCGGCCCGTGCGGGCGCACACGGCCTGCTCGTGGTCACCCCGTACTACTCGCGGCCCCCGCAGGCCGGCCTCTACGCCCACTTCACGGCCGTCGCCGACGCGACCGACCTGCCGGTGATGCTCTACGACATTCCGCCCCGCTCGGTCGTGCCGATCGAGACCGAGACGTTGCGCCGCCTCGCCGAGCATCCGCGGATCGTCGCGGTCAAGGACGCCAAGGGCGACCTGAACGCCGGTGCCGAGCTCATCGGAACCACCGACCTGAAGTTCTACTCGGGCGACGATCCGCTGAACCTGCCGTGGCTCGCGGTCGGCGCGGTCGGCTTCGTCAGCGTCATCGGCCACCTCGTTCCCGGCCGCCTGCGCGAGCTGCACACCGCGTTCGTGAACGGCGACATCGCCCGCGCTCGCGCGATCAACCTCGAACTCGTGCCGATCCTGCGGGCCGTCGCCCGCCTCGGCGGTGTCAGCGCGTCCAAGGCCGGGCTGCGTCTGATGGGCATCGACGTCGGGGAGCCGCGCCTGCCGCAGGTCGCGCC